>JBKPCP010000019.1:0-21799 GCA_046727475.1 Actinomycetota bacterium
CCAGAGCCATGCAGCTCACCTCCGATCCTCGACGCTACGACGCCGGACCGACAGCCCGCTCAGTCCGGCAGCAGCGGTACCGATAGTCCCGGGTCGCGACCGAGCAGCACGGCACGCGTGACCGCGGTCGCCCCGAACCGGCCACGCAGGTCGTCGAGCGTCGTGTCGAGTGCCGTCAGGGACTGACGCTCGAACGGAAGCGGAAGCTGGATTACGCCGTCGTCGTCGAGGTTCGTCAGGGACACGCCGACCAGGGTTATCCCCTGGCGGGCGATGGTGGGAAGCGCGTCGGCGAGCAACGCCCTCGCGGCGAAGAGGATGTCGGTCGTCTGTGCCGTTGGCTGGGCCAGCGTGTGTGAGCGCGTGGCCCGCGAGAAGTCTGCGAAGCGCAGCCGCAGGACGACGGTTCGGCAGATCCTCCGGGCTCCCCGGAGTCGTCGGGCGAGGCGGTCGACGAGCGCGACGACGGCCCCGTCGAGGAATTCGGGTGACCTCGGGGCGCGTCCGAGGGCACGCTGCGACCCGATCGAGTGACGACGACGACCCACCTGGACCGGGCGTGGATCGCGGTTGTGGGCCAGGGCGTGAAGGTGCCGGCCGGCCGCCGGGCCGAGCATCGAGACGAGGGCCCGTTCGGGGAGTTGGGCGACTTCGCCGACGGTCGCGATTCCCTTGTTGCGCAGCTTCCCGGACGTCACCGCCCCGACACCCCAGAGCCGCTCGACCGGCAGCGGATGGAGGAACGCCAGCTCACGATCGGGCGGCACCACGAGCAGACCGTCCGGCTTGGCAACGCCACTGGCCACCTTGGCGAGGAACTTGGTCCTGGCCACGCCGACCGTCACGGGAAGGCCGACGCGTTCGAGCACATCGCCGCGGAGCCGTGCTGCGATCCCGGCGGCCGGCCCCGAGATCCGCCGCAGCCCTCCGACGTCGAGGAAGGCCTCGTCGATCGACAAGGCCTCGACCAGCGGGGTCGTGTTCTCGAACACCTCGAACAACGCCTTGCTCGCTTCCGCGTAGGCGGACATCCGGGGTGCGACCACGATCGCCTGCGGGCACAGCCGACGGGCCTGCGCGCCGGTCATCGCCGTGCGGATGCCGTACGCCTTTGCCTCGTAGCTGGCGGCGAGCACCACCCCGGCGCCGACGATGACCGGCCGGCGTCGCAGCCGCGGATCGTCGCGCTGCTCGACCGACGCGTAGAACGCGTCGACGTCGGCATGCAGGATCGAGGCAACACCCGACACGAACACATGTTCGCATCCGGCTCCGACTTTCCGGAGCCCGTGCCGCGGCAGCCTGGCCCAAGGTCGGTCCGTGTTCTACCTGGTCATGCTTCGCGATGCGCCGGACTGGACGGGTGACGAACCCGACCACGAGCGCTTCGTCGACTCGTTGGTGGACCGGAACGTGATCCTCCTGGGAGGACCCGGTGGTGGCGAGAGCGGCCGTGGCGATCGTGACGCGGTGGGATCTCGTCGGCATCAATCTCGACGCGATCGACGACGACCTCGCCGGAACCTAGAGGACCTGCGACGGGCTACGAGGCCGGGCGGGTCAGCGGTCCGACGGTCCGCTGGTTCGCGGAGTCCTCGATGAGCTGTGCCAGTCGGCGCTGCCGCGTCTCCTCCTTCTTGGCGCTGATGACCCACCAGATCGCCGCGCGCCGATACGAGGGCGGCTGGGCGGAGAAGAACGTCCAAGCCGCCCGGTTGGCCCGGATCTGGGGCTCGTACACGGGCCCGAGCTCGTGTGGGCGGTTCTCGTAGGAGTAGATGCCGCTGCGGTCTTCTCGGCGAGCCTCGAACGCCGCCAGACCGGCCGGCTGCATCCTTCCCTCGGCGATGAGCTCGCGAGCGCGCTGGACGTTGACCGCACTCCACGTGCTGGTCGCCTTCCGCGGGGTGAACCGGATGGTGTAGCTGACGTCGTCGAGGCGCCTGCGAACACCGTCGATCCAGCCGAAGCACAGTGCCTCGTCGACGGACTGCGGCCAGGTGAGGCTGGGCCGCCCGGAACCGACCTTGTAGAAACCCACCAGCAATTCGCTGCGGTCGGCGTGATGTGCCTCCAGCCAGCGCCGGAAGTCATCCGGCGCGGCGAAGAAGGTCGGCTCCACGATCGGGGAGACTAGCCCGCGGCCGCGTCGTTAAGCAGGTCGGCACGACGCCTAGTGAACCGGCCGGTCGTCCGGGCCGACGGTGTTCACCGAGGGCAGACAACGATCTGTCCCGAAGGCCTGGCGAGCTTCACGGTCGATCGTTATTTTGCCGATACGAAACGATACTGTTTCGTATCGTCCGGCGTTCGGGAGTGTCTCCGTGACCATCATGTCCTCGCCCGTCCACAGCCGACCCCGGGTCGAGGGCGAGCGCGAAGAGCAGATTCTCGACGCCACCGTCCGCCTACTTCTCGAGGTCGGTTACGACCGCCTCACGCTCGACGCGGTCGCGCTGGATGCCCGGGCCAGCAAGGCCACGCTCTACCGCCGCTGGAGCGGTAAGGCAGAGATCGTGGTCGACGCGATCGCACGCACGAAGAGGTGCGGCGGGTCGGTCGATCCAGACACCGGAACGCTGCGCGGCGACCTGATGGCCATGGCCTGTTGCGACGGCGGACTGACCGACGACGCTCCACTGTCAGTGGTGGCTGGTCTGATGTCGGCAATGAAGCACGATCATGCGCTCACGCGGGCGATCCAGGAGCGGTTCCTGGCGCCCAGGGTCCAGATCGGCCGGATCGTCTTCGAGCGCGCACAACGTCGTGGCGAGATCGATCCCGATGTCGATATCGAGTTGCTGTTCGACGTCCTGCCAGGCATGGTGATGAACCGGCGGCTCGTGCTGGGGAAGCCTGTCGACGAGGACTTCATAGCCCACGTCATCGACGACGTGGTGCTGCCCGCCGCCCGCCGGTCCTCCCCTGCAGTTCCCACCCACACGTCAAATTGAGAGAGAGCTGGGATGTCTCGTGACACAACGGCCGCCGAACCGGCCGCTACCGAACCGACTCCGACCCCGACAGAGCACGATCACGGCCACCGCCACCTAGGCATCGCGCTCGCGATCATCACCGCTGCCCAGCTGATGATCGTGCTGGACGCGTCTGTGGTGAACATTGCGCTGCCGTCCATCCAGGCCGACCTCGGGTTCTCCCAGGCCAACCTGTCCTGGGTCGTCAACGCCTACGTGCTGGCGTTCGGCGGCCTGCTGCTGCTGGGCGGTCGCGTCGGCGACCTGCTCGGGCGGCGGCGCATCTTCATGTTCGGCATCGCCTTGTTCACCCTGGCTTCCTTCCTGGGCGGAATCGCGCAAGGTGAGGCGACCCTGCTGATCGCTCGTGCGCTCCAGGGCGTCGGCGCCGCCATCGCCTCGCCGACGGCCCTGGCACTGATCACCACGACGTTCCCCGCCGGGCCACCACGGAACCGGGCCATGGCGGTCTACGCGGCCATGTCCGGCATGGGTGCGGCCATCGGCCTGATCGTCGGCGGATCGCTCACCGAGGTGTCCTGGCGCTGGACGCTGTTCATCAACATCCCGATCGGCATCCTCCTGCTGGTGCTCATTCCGCGTTTCCTCGGCGAATCGCCGCGGCAGCACGGCGAGTTCGACTTCCTCGGCGCTGCCCTTGGCACCGGCGGGCTGGTGTCCCTGGTCTACGGGCTCACCCACGCGGCATCGCACGAGTGGACGTCGCCGACCACGATCATCACGCTGGCCGTCGGCGTGGCGCTGCTCCTGCTGTTCGTGTCCGTCGAGTCGCGGATCGAGCATCCGCTCTTGCCTACGCGGATCCTGGCTGACCGCACCCGTGCTGTCAGCTTCGTGTCCATGCTCATCATGGGCGCGGCGATGTTCTCGATGTTCTACTTCATCAGCCTGTTCGTCCAGCAGGTGCTCGGTTACAGCCCGCTCAAGGCCGGTGTCGCCTTCCTGCCGTTCACCGTCGGGCTCATCGTGGCGGCGCAGACGGCGTCAACGCTCGCCTCGCGCGTCGACCCGCGCTGGATCGCGGGCGGGGGTGCCCTGATCAGCGCGTTCGGGATGTGGGGGTACACCCTGCTCGACGTCGACTCGACCTACGTCGCGGATCTGCTGCCGTGGATCCTCGTCCTGTCCGTCGGCATGGGACTGGTCTTCGTCCCGCTGACCCTGACGGCGGTCAGCCGGGTCGCCCGCGAGGACTCCGGGGTCGGTTCGGCGGTACTGAACACGATGCAGCAGGTGGGGGGTGCGCTCGGACTGGCTACGCTCGGCACGGTCGCCGTCCAGGCTGCTCAGAACAAGGCCGAAGAACTGGGCCGGCTGGCCCAGAGCGGTGCCTTCGATCCGGATTTGATCGCCGCCGCAGCGCAGACGCATGGCGCGACCCAAGCGTTCTGGGTCGCGGCGGTGATGATCCTGGCAGGCGCGTTCATCGTGCTGTTCGGCCTGTCGATCAAGCACGAGGAGCTGGCAACGGACGGCATCCCGGGCGCCCCGGCCTGAGTACCGACGTCACGGCCCCGCTCCTCCCCCGTGGAGCGGGGCCGTGTCACGTCCTCAGAGAACCGGGTCGGCCGGTTGGACCGGCCGGTCGTCGCCGGCCGTACCACAAGTGGCCTGTGGATTGCCCGGACGATCCACAGGCCGACTCCGGCAGCATCGCCGGGCATGGAGACGATCCGACTCGACGTGGAAATCCACGCCATCCGTTACCTGGCCGCGGCGGCGGCGGCCCAAGAGCTGCGGCCGGGCTCACTGATGGTCGCGTTCACCGACGGCGAGGCCCACGCCCAGCTTGCCGTGGGCGTCGACGAGGTACCGGCCGATCCCCCGCAACACTCCCGGGTGCATGCCCTCGCTCCCCTGCTTCGGCTCGTGGTGGCCGAGTTCGGGTTCGCAGGAGGTCTTCTCGCGGTCGCCCGGCACGGTGACCCACGTACCCAGGGCGGTGACCTGGCCTGGCACGATGCCTTTGTCGGGACCTCTCGGTCGGCCGGGCTGGCCTGCCACGGCACCTACGTGGTGACGCCGTCGGGCATTCGCCGGGTGAAGCCAGGCCCACTTGTGGTTGCCGCGTGACGGGTCCCTAGGGTTGCGACTTCGATCCGCCCGTCAGCGGAGGGCGCCATGCGGTCAGCTGCGCTCGGTCTGCGGTTCCTGCTCGAGCTGGCCCTGCTGGCGGCGCTCGCGTTCTGGGGCTTCACCATGCCCGACGGCGCGCTTCTCAAGATCCTGTTGGGACTCGGCGCGCCCGTCCTCGCAGCTGTGGTGTGGGGAACATTCCTCTCACCGAGGGCGTCAGTGCGAGTGCCGGGGCCGCTCCTGGTGATTCTCGAGATGGCGCTGTTCGCCGCCGCAGCCATTGCGCTGAACGCGGCCGGACAGCCGACCCTCGCGACAGCCCTGGCGATTGCAGCAGTCGCGCAACGCGTAACCCTGTCCGTTCTAGGCGTCCCGGCCGGCCTCACCGGCGAGCGCTGAACCACTCGCTCTCGCGGACGGCGCGCATCGCCTCCCGACGCGTCTCGCCCTCGAGGCGGCGTAGGTAGACGACACCGTCGAGGTGATCCACCTCGTGCTCGAGGCAGCGGGCCATCAGTCCGTCGCCCTCGACCCGCACCGGCTCGCCGTCGGCGTCGTAACCTTCGACCGCCGCGTAGGCCGAACGCGTGGTCGGAAACCACAACTCGGGCACCGACAGGCACCCTTCCTCGCCGTCCTGCTGGCCCTCGCGCACGACGACTACCGGGTTGAAGACCACGCCGAGCCGATCGTCGACGTTGTAGGAGAACGCGCGCTGCGGCACTCCGATCTGCGGCGCTGCCAGGCCGGCTCGGCCCGGCTGCGCGACCGTGTCGAGCAGGTCCTGAGCCAGGATCCGGGTCGCCACACCGAACGACGAGACCTCGTCGGCGACCGTCAACAGCACGGGGTCGCCGTACAGGCGGATCTGCCGCAGCGCCACCGCTCCCCCATCGAAGATCGGGCCCGACACCGGGCGTGCGGCCACTCGGCGGTTGGCCGTGCGTTCCGGACCGTGAGTGTACGGACACGGCCCGGGCCCGCCTGATGACGAGTGCGGCGGCCGTCCTGAGAGCGTGAGCGACGTCACGGCGATGAACCGCTCTATCACACCAAACGTGGAACAAGGCAGGCACCCCGGTCGTTCTTATCGATGTCTCCCCCGGTTGCCCGACCGGCGACGCGGGAAGCATGCAGACCTGATTCCGATCCCCAGGGACCACCGTCCCGGAAGGGCTGACACGATGGCCGAGCGTTCGACTCTTCGTGGCTCGCGCCTTGGCGCCACCAGCTACGAGGATGAGCGCGGCGTCGAGTTCGCGGACCGTCAGACCGTGTCCTACGACTGCGCGCTGGGTCACCGCTTCGAGATGACCTTCGCCGTCGAGGCGGAGGTTCCGGCGCTCTGGGACTGCCCGCGTTGCGGCGCCCAAGCACTGCGCGTCGCCACCGACCGCCCTCACGACAAACCGGGCAAGCCGCCGCGTACCCACTGGGACATGCTGCTTGAGCGTCGATCGGTCGAGGACCTCGAGGTGCTACTGACCGAGCGTCTGGAACTCCTCCGCGCCGGTCTGCTGCCAGGCGGCGTCCACCTGGCAGCAAGCTCACGGGGCCGCAAGAAGACTGCCTGACCGCCGTCGGGGGCGGGCGTTCCCCCCCGTCCTGCCACCCCACGGCCCGATCCGGGCCGCGCCGCTTACCGCGGTGCGGCCCGGATCTTTGTATGCAGCTCGTCTTATTGTCGGCTTGTCAGGACAAACTCTTGACACTTGCCGGTGACGGGCACTACAAGTGGCGTCCAGTCATGCCGCGGCGTAACCGGATGGAGGCGCACCATGCGGGTCGGCGTGATCGGTGCAGGACGCATCGGCGCGCTCCACGCGGCCAACCTGGCCGATCTGACGGAGATCGACGAAGTCGTCATCACGGACCGCGACCATACCCGGGCAGTTCAGCTCGGTAACCGCATCGGTGCCGCCACGACCGAGGACGCGGCGGCCGCGGTGGACGCCGGAATCGACGCCGCGGTGATTGCGACCCCGACCCCGACCCATGCCGACCTGGTCCTGACCCTGGCCCGCGCGGGTCTCCCGGTGTTCTGCGAGAAGCCCGTCGCCAGCGACGTCGCCAGCACGATCGCGGTGCTCAAGGAGGTCGAGGCGGCTGGAACGGCGCTCCAGGTCGGATTCCAGCGCCGCTTTGACGCCGGGTATCAGGCCCTGCGCGACGCGGTGGGGGCGGGACGGCTGGGCCGTCTGCACGGGCTGCGCGCCGTCACGGCGGATCCTGCACCGCCGCACGCGTCGTACATCGCCGGCTCTGGTGGCATCTTCCGGGACTGCAGCGTCCACGACTTCGACGCGATCCGCTGGGTCACCGGCCGCGAGATCGTGGAGGTCTACGCGACCGGGTCCAACAGCGGCGAGGCGTTCTTCGCCGACGCCGGGGATGTCGACACCGGTGTCGCCGCACTGACCCTCGAGGGCGGCACGCTGGCGACCGTCTACGCCAGCAGATACAACGGCGCTGGGTACGACGTCCGGCTGGAGGTGTCCGGCGTGGCTGGGACACTGGTGGCCGGCCTGGACGGCCGCGCCCCGCTACTCTCGGCCGAGCCGGGCGTGGTCAGTCGGCCCGGGGCCGTGTACCAGCATTTCGGCGACCGTTTCGCCGGCGCTTACCGCGCCGAGATCCGGGCGTTCGTCGATGTCGTCGCGGGCCGGACCGGCAGCCCGTGCACCGGCGAGGAAGCGCTGGAAGCCTTGTTCGTGGCCGACGCGGCCGAGCTCTCGCGTGCCGAGCGGCGTCCGGTCCGGGTCGAGGAGGTTCGCACAGCGCTCTGACAACGAGGTCCGGTTCTGTCGAAGGAGGAAAATGGTCACCACAAGGTTCACCAGGAAGCGCGCCCTGTTCGCGCTTCTCGCGCTCCCCCTCGCCCTCGCCGCCTGCACCGGTGACGACGAGGGGGACAACGGCGGGGCAAATGACGAGGGTGGCGGCGGTGGTGGCGAGTCCGACTACACCTTTGCCGTCGTGACCCACGCCTCGGCGGGCGACGCGTTCTGGGACGTCGTCCAGAACGGTGCCGACGCCGCCGCCGAGGATCTCGGCGTCGAGGTCACCTACCAGGGATCCGGCGAGCCGGAGGAGCAGGCCCAGCTCATCGACGCCGCCGTCAGCGACGAGGTCGACGGAATCGTGGTGTCGCTCGCCAACCCGGACGCGATGCGCGAGCCTCTGGCGGGCGCTGAGGAAGCGGGCATACCCATCATCACGATCAACTCCGGCGAGGACGAGTCGGCGTCGCTCGGCGCCATCACCCACGTCGGGCAGACCGAGACCATCGCCGGGCAGGGTGCCGGGGAGCAACTGGCCGAGGCGGGGGTCACGAACCTGATCTGCGTGATCCACGAGCCCGGCAACATCGGCCTGGAACAGCGCTGCGAGGGCGCGACCCAGGGCCTGGGCGGGGCGGTGGAGAACCTCCAGGTCGACATCAACGACGTCGCCGGGGCTCAGAACACGATCCAGTCGAGCCTCCAGGCCGACCCGTCGATCGACGGAGTGTTGGCCCTGAACCCGGCCATCGGTGTCGCCGCCGTCGACGCCGTCGCCGGCGCGGGCTCCGAGGCCCAGATCGCGACATTCGACCTGTCCGGCGACGTGGTCAGCGCGATCGAGGACGGCTCGATCCTGTTCGCGGTGGACCAGCAGCAGTACCTGCAGGGCTACGTTCCGATCGTCCTGCTCAAGCTGTACCTGGACAACAACAACACTCTCGGCGGTGGCCAGCCGGTGCTCACGGGCCCCGGCTTCGTCACCCAGGAGAACGCTGCCACGGTCGCCGAACTGGCCGAGGCAGGCACCAGGTGACCTCGGCACCGGCCGCGGCGTCCTCGGACGAGCGCGTCCTCGCTTCCGGCATCACCCGCCGGTTCCTGCAGCGCCCGGAACTGGGCGCCGCGGTCGGTGCCCTGGCCGTCTTCATCTTCTTCGCCACCATCACCGACGCATTTGCCCGGCCCTCCGGCATCGCGAACTGGCTCGACGCCGCGGCGCCGTTGGGGATCATGGCCGTCGTCGTGGCGCTGCTCATGATCGGAGGGGAGTTCGACCTCTCGGCCGGCGTCATGACGGCCACGGCCGGCCTGGTGGTCGCAACGCTGGCGACCGAGTACGGGCTCAACGTGTGGCTCGCGTTTGCCATCGCCCTGGTCGTAGGCCTGGCGGTCGGGTTGGTCAACGGCGTGGTCGTGGTGCGCACGGGTCTGCCGAGCTTCATCGTCACGCTTGGCATGTTCCTGGTGCTGCAGGGCCTCAACCTCGGGGTCACCAAGGTCATCACCGGAACCGTTCAAGTCCGTGGCCTCGACGACGCGCCCGGTTACGACAGTGCGCGTGCCGTGTTCGCCACCACCGTCGAGATCTTCGGCGCAGACGTCCGGGTCACGGTCTTCTGGTGGATCGGCGTCACGGCCCTGGCGACGTATGTCCTGCTACGCACCCGGCCCGGGAACTGGATCTTCGCGGTCGGTGGCTCCGCCACGGCCGCCCGCAGCGTCGGCGTGCCGGCGTCCCGCACCAAGATCGCTCTGTTCATGACCGTCTCCACGGTTGCGGCCGTGGTCGGCACCATGCAGGCTTTGCGACTCACGTCGGTCCAGGCCAACGCCGGTATCGGGCTCGAGTTCGAGTTCATCATCGCCGCCGTGATCGGGGGGTGCCTGCTGACCGGTGGCTTCGGATCGGCCGTCGGCGCGGCCCTCGGGGCGCTCATCTTCGGCATGGCCAAGCAGGGCATCGTGTTCGCCAACTGGGACAGTGACTGGTTCATGCTCTTCCTGGGCCTGCTCCTCCTGCTGGCGACCCTGCTGAACCTTTACGTCCGCAAGCGAGCGGAGGTCATGAAGCGATGACCTCGGCGCCGAACGTGGACGGACCGACCGCCGACGCGCTCCTCGAAGTGCGCGAGATCGGCAAGGACTTCGGCAACGTGACCGCCCTCGACGGCGTGTCGATGACGGTGCGGCCCGGAACCGTGACATGCGTGCTTGGCGACAACGGGGCCGGCAAGTCGACCCTCATCAAGATTCTCGCCGGTGCGCACCAACATGACCGGGGTGAGTACCTGATCGACGGTGAGCCCGTCCGCCTCACCCATCCCCGGGAGGCACTGGATCGTGGCATCGCGACGGTCTACCAGGACCTCGCTCTGGTGCCGTTGATGGCCATCTGGCGCAACTTCTTCCTGGGCTCGGAGCCCACCAAGGGCTGGGGGCCGGCGCGCCGCTTCGACGTGTCCGCCGCGAAGAGCACGACCCGCGCCGAGCTGCTCGCGATGGGGATCGACATCCGCGACCCCGAGCAGCCGGTCGGCACACTCTCCGGCGGCGAGCGGCAGTCGGTGGCCATCGCCCGCGCCGTCTACTTCGGAGCCCGGGTGCTGATTCTCGACGAACCGACGTCCGCGCTGGGGGTGAAGCAGGCCGGGGTCGTCCTGCGCTACGTCGTCATGGCGAGAGACCGCGGGCTGGGCGTGGTGTTCATCACCCACAACCCTCACCACGCCTACCCGGTCGGAGACCGGTTCCTGATCCTGAACCGGGGCCGGAGCTTGGGCGACTTCGGCAAGGACGAGCTCGACCGTGGCGAGTTGATCCGCCTGATGTCGGGCGGTGCCGAGCTCGAGCAGCTCACCCATGAGCTGGAACGAGCTCCGACCGGCGACTCGGTCGGGCCCGGAACGGCCGGTTAGTCGTCTCCGGGGTCCACGTCGTCGACGACCTCTCCGCGGATCACCGGGCCGGTCGAGCCGGATACGCCCCTGCGACCGCGGCCGGGGCTGGTGGCGCTGGCTCGGCCGAGCACCCGGCGGCCCAGTGGTCGCAGCGGCGGCGCCAGGATCACCAGGCCGGCGACATCGCTGAGGAAGCCGGGCAGTACGAGCAACAGCCCTGCCGCCATCACCACGCGGGTGTCGCCCACGTCGCGGTCCGGGACACGCCCGTCACGGACCGCGTCGCGCACCGCCCCGAAGACGCGGAGGCCTTCCTTCCGGATCAGCCACCCGCCGAGCAGGCCGGTCGACACCATCAGCAGGAACGTCACCCAGCCGCCGAGCCAGCGCACGGCGAGCACGAACACGGCGACCTCGGCGACCACGTAGAGCGCAAAGGCCAGCCTGATCAGAAACGGAGTTCTCATCGCCGTGACCACACTCCTCGCAGCCATCCGAACCGTCTCGCGACACCCCAGCCGGTTACCTTCACCAACGCCTCGAAGACGATCGCGCTGCTCATCTTCGACGTTCCCTCGACCCGCTCGATGAACGTGATCGGCACCTCCACCACGCGCAGCCCGGACTGAACGGCGCGCCACACCAGATCGACCTGAAAGCAATAGCCCTGTGAGGCCACGTCGTGGAGATCGAGCCGGCGCAAAGCGTCTGCGCGGAAGGCGCGGTAGCCCCCCGTCGCATCCCGCAACGGGACACCGAGCGCCAGCCGGGCATAGACGTTGCCGCCCCGCGAGAGCATCTCCCGATGCCGCGGCCAGTTTACGACCCGCCCACCCGGCACGTAGCGCGACCCAAGCACGAGGTCGGCGCCTTCCAATGCCGCCAGCAGCCGAGGCAGCTCCTCTGGCTGATGGGAACCGTCGGCATCCATCTCCACCAACACGTCGAGATCACGGTCGAGCCCCCACCCAAAGCCGGCGACATAAGCAGCACCGAGGCCTGCTTTGCCGGGCCGATGCAGGACGTGCACGTGCTCGTCGAGCTCGGCAAGCCGGTCGGCGATCTGCCCGGTGCCGTCGGGGGAATTGTCGTCGACGACGAGAACGTCCGCGGGCGGGACCGCAGTGCGGACCCGCTCAACCGTCTTCCTGACGTTGCCGGCCTCGTTGTACGTGGGAACGATCACGAGCACCCGGTGGATCACGGCCCGCTCCCCCGCTGGGCGTCCACGGTGACGGGGTCGGGGGCATCCGGAGCCGTGGCATCGACCGTCCGGCGACGCGACCGGTACAGGGCCAGCGCCACACTGCCGAGCCCGGCGATGATCAACACGAGCTCCGGCCATTCGCCGATCGAGGTCGCCGGCGTACGGCGGTCGGACAGCTGGACGTCGCCCACCAGGGCGTCCTGGGTGTAGAGCTCGGCTCGCGACACGACGTCTCCGTCCGGGCCGATGATCGCGCTGACGCCGGCGAGCGCCGAGACGAGCACCGTGCGCCCGTGCTCGACCGCGCGAATCCTCGACATCGCGAGCTGCTGTTCGGTCATCGGCGTGAGACCGAAGGTCGCGTTGTTGGTCTGGACGGCCAGCAGGTCGCCGCCCGCGCGGACGGCGTCGCGGACGAGGTTGTCGAAGGCCACCTCGAAGCAGATCACCGGACCGACCTCGGCCGGCCCCATGGACAGAACGCCGATCTCCTGACCGGCCACGAAGTCTCGTGGCTGCCGGTCGACGGCCGGGGTGATCCTGCGGGCGATGTCGCGGAACGGGATGTACTCCCCGAATGGCATCGGGTGACGTTTGACGTACGTTGCGCCGGCCCCCATGCCGGGCTCCCAGACGATGGACGTGTTCTCGACGTTCTTCTCGTCCGACGTCGGCACCAGCGCGCCGATGAGCGTCGGTGCCGCGATCGCATCGACGGCCTCGTTGACCTTGGCCCGGGTCTGTGCGTCGGCATACGGGTTGATGTCCACGGAGTTCTCCGGCCAGACCACGAGATCGGGTTGCTTCACCTCGCCGGCAGCGACGGCGTCGGCGAGATCCATCGTGACCTCGGCGTTGTTTGCCGTGATGACGCGCCGCTCCGCGTTGAAGTCGAGGCCGAGCCGCGGCACGTTCCCTTGGACCACGGCGACCGTGATCGTGGGGCCGTCAGGTGCATGCGTCGGGACGGCGAGCCCTGCAACCGCTACTCCGGTCGCGGAAGCGACCGCCGCCAGCCGGGCCCACAGCGGTCGCCGCAGTGCCGCCCAGGCCAGCAGACCGCCGGCCAGGGCGACCGCGAACGTCACGAACGGAGAGCCGCCCAGCGCCACAAGTCCGAGCATCGGCCCGTCGACCTGAGCGAACGCGAGCTTCCCCCAGGTGAAGCCGCCGTACGGGAATCGGCCCCGAAGCGCCTCTTCGGTGACCCACAGGGCCGCGGTCCAGACCGGCCACCCCGGCAGCCGCTGGACGAGCATCAGCCCGATGCCGAGCGGAACGAAGTACAGGGCCTGGACGACGGCGAGGAGCAGCCACGGAACCGGGCCGACCTCTTCGCCGATCCAGGGCAGGAACAGCACGAAGAAACCCAGGCCCGCCAGCAGCGCCAGCACGGCGGATAGGCGCACCGACTGCCCACGCACCAGCAGGGCGAGCGCCGCCGGCACCAGGATGGCCACGAACCACAGGTCGTACGGAGGGAAGGCCAGCACGAGCGACGCCCCGACAGCCACGGACGCAACGGCGCGTGCGAGAGGCGTCACGAGCAGCGCGCTCCATCCAGGAACCGGTCATGGGCGCACGCGAACGGGACGCGTGCATGGCGTGACGGTACAACGTCCAAATGGGCGCTCCAGTGCCGGAGCCTGGCCCCGGGACGGGACGGACGCGGCCCGGCCCCACCCTTCGGACCGATGCGCGCACCGCAGGCGGCGGCTCGCGGACCGTTGTCTACTGGGCGGGCCGGGCCCGACCTCGTCGCACCCCGTGCCGCTCGGGACACGACACGGCGCGCCACGCGACATGAGCCTGGCTCCGCAGGGCCCCCCGGTTGGTACCACCCGGTGGTTCCCTCGACCCCGGTCACGCGGAACGCTCGGACGCCGGTCCGAGCAGTTGTCCGCTGGTGGACAGAATGCGACTCTGCCCCTCCCTACGGGAGCTGTCAAACCACGCCTGACCTGCACAAACGCATATCTACGCAGGTCAGCAAGGCTGTCCGGCGACGATGCTGATCATGCAAGAAATCGCGGTCCTCGGCGTGTCGCGCACGACACGCCGAAGGCCCATCGGCCGAACGAACGAGGGTGCTCCGGTGAGCACGTGGAGTACAGGCAGCCAACGGTGTGTGGACTCGACGTGATCACTGGCCGAGCCGGTCGTAGACGGTCCGGCCGCGGGCCACGGTTCGCCGGCAGGTCGGCAGGTCAGCACCGGGCGACAGGTCGGGCAGCCAGTGCTTACCCGAAGGCGGGCCGGTCCGCGAGGCCACCGCCCGTTCGGACGGTACGACGCCGGGGATCTCCCAGACGGCGTACGACGCGAGCATTCCGGCCGAGAGGACTCCGGCATCGTCGATCCCTGCGGCCCGCCAGCCACCGCGGGTCGCCGCCGAGAACGCCGCACGGACGCTGAGGCGGTGCATGGGCGTGCGGTGATACACCGCTGCGCGCACTGCCTGCCAGCCGCCGAGCGGGGTGACCGGCGAGTCGGAGCCGAATGCGAGTGTGACTCCGGCCCCGGCCTGGGCGGCGAACGGGTTCAGCGTCCGGGCCCGAGCCCGGCCCAGCCGGGCGGCGTACATACCCTCGGCGCCCCCCCAGAACTCGTCGAAGCGCGGCTGCACGCTCGCCGTCACACCGAGCCGGGCCATCTCGGCGACGAGATCGGATGTGATCATCTCGACGTGCTCGAGCCGGTGCCGGGCAGCGACGACCTCGGCGAGGCCGCAGCGTTCGGCTGCCATCCCGATCGCGGTGACCGCGGTTCGGACCGCCTCGTCACCGATGCAGTGGAAGCCCGCCTGCATGCCGGCCCGCGTGCAGGCAACCACGTGCTCGGCGGCCCGCCCGAGATCCAGGTACAGAAAGCCACGCTCACCCGAGGCATCCCGATACGGGTCGCTGAGCGCTGCGGTGCGTGATCCGAGGCTCCCGTCGAGGTTGAGGTCGCCGGCGGCGCCCGCGCATCCGAGCTCGGCCGCCGTCCCGAGCCCGTCGTCGGTCTCACCCCAGTACCCCACGACGTCCGGCACGGCCTCCTCGACGGGCAACCCGAGCGCGCTGCGGAGATCGTCGGGCCCGGCGATGTGGGGCGCGCCCATCTCGTGCACGGCACCGATCCCCAGAGCCGCAGCACGGTGCAGGGTCCGGCGCTGGAGTTCGCGACGCCGCCCGGGCGTGACGCGGTCTCGGGTGGCCCGACGGGCGAGATGGTGCGCGTCGCGACGCACCAGGCCGTCCGCGTACCCGTCGGCGCGCGCGATCGCCGGTTCGGCGTCGAGCAGCGCACTGGAGACGACGGCCGAGTGGACGTCGATCCGGGCCAGGTAGACAGCAGCGCCAGCGGCGGCCCGGTCCAGCTCCGCGAGCTTCGGCGGGCGGGCCTCGGGCCACAGCCGTTCGTCCCAACCGTGCCCGAGCACGGGTACACCGGGGCGTGACCTGGCACGACTCGCGACCAGGTCGAGGCATTCGGCCAGCGAGGCACATGCGGTCAGGTCGAGGCCGTCACTCGCCAGCCCGGTCTCGGTCAGATGCACGTGGGAGTCGACGAAGGCGGGCGTGACCAGGGCTCCGTCCAGCTCGACCACCGAGCCGACGGACCCGAGGTGGATCCGGGCACCGGCCTCGTCACCGACCCAGGTCACGCGGTCCCCGACCACGAGCATGGCCGTGGCGGACGGTGCGTCCGGACTGTAGACCGCACCACCCCTGAGCAGAACCGATTCGGGCATCCCCGAGGTCTACCCGATCGATGGCCTCCTGTCCGG
The DNA here is from genome assembly GCA_046727475.1 of Actinomycetota bacterium. Classification (GTDB taxonomy): domain Bacteria; phylum Actinomycetota; class Actinomycetes; order Jiangellales; family Jiangellaceae; genus DAIUDS01. Next base: position 15,732 of record JBKPCP010000019.1, read on the forward strand.
TGCCAGCGGGCATCGGAGCGGCCGGCGTCGCCTTCGGCGCCGCACCCGGCGGACTTCCCACGTCCAGGCGAGTCTGCGTCCGGAAGACTTACGGCCAAGTATGCTTCTCACCGGAGAACCTCGCTCATACGCCCGGCCGGACGTGGGCGTCAACCCCCCGAAAGGCAGGCGACGTGTCGCTTATCACCACCGATCCGACGCGCGTAGCGCCGGGCGACGTCCACGAGTCGCTGGCGAAGCACCTGCTGGTCGACGGATTCAAGTTGGTCCTCGACACTCGGGCCAGCCAGGGATCGTGGCTGGTGGATGCGCGCGACGGCCAGCGCTATCTGGACATGTACACGTTCTTCGCCTCGGCGCCGCTTGGCTGCAACCACCCCGGGATCGTCGACGACCCGGAGTTCCTGGCCGTTCTCACCGAGGTCGCCGCCAACAAGCCGGCCAATTCCGACATCTACAGCACCCACCTGGCCGAGTTCGTCGAGACATTCGTCCGGGTGCTCGGTGACCCCGCATTGCCACACCTGTTCTTCGTAGAGGGCGGTGCGCTGGCGGTCGAGAACGCGCTCAAAGCCGCCTTCGACTGGAAGAGCCGGCACAACGAGGCGAACGGGCGGCCCGCCACGCTCGGGACCAAGGTGATGCACCTGACCCGCGCCTTCCACGGACGCAGTGGCTACACCATGTCCCTGACCAATACCGAGCCCGGCAAGACGGCCCGGTTCCCCCAGTTCGACTGGCCCCGCATCGACGTGCCGGCCATCCGGTTCCCCCTGGACAGTGCCGTTGTCCGCGTGGCGGAGCAGCACGCATTGCGCCAGGCCGAGGAGGCACTCGTCCGCCATCCGCACGACATTGCGGCGTTCATCGCCGAGCCCATCCAGGGTGAGGGCGGCGACAACCACATGCGGGCCGAGTTCCTGCACGCGATGCAGGAGCTCGTGCACCGCCACGATGCGCTGTTCATCCTCGACGAGGTGCAGACCGGTGCCGGGGCCACCGGAACGCCGTGGGCGTACCAGCAGCTCGGCCTCTCTCCGGACATCGTCGCGTTCTCGAAGAAGGTGCAGCTCGGCGGCATCATGGCCGGTGGCCGCGTCGACGAGATGCCCGACAACGTCTTCGCCGTCTCTGGTCGCATCAACTCCACCTGGGGCGGCGGGCTGACCGACATGGTGAGATCGCGACGCATCCTGGAGATCATCGAGAAGGAACGCCTGATCGAGCGGGCCGGCCCGAAGGGCGATCGGCTCCTCGAGGCGCTTCGCGGTCTCGACACGCGTCTGGTCGACAACGTGCGTGGTCGCGGGTTGTTGATCGCGTTCGACCTGCCGGACCGGCAGACCCGAGACACCGTCCTGTCCCGGCTGCGAGACGATGAGCACGTCCTCGCGCTCAGCAGCGGTGAGCGCGCGATCCGGTTCAGGCCGGCGTTGTCGGTCACGGACGACGAGCTTGCGCTCGCCGCGGCCGCGTTGGGACGCGTACTCGCACGCGTGGAGGAGCAGCAGTGACCAGGACCGTCACGTCCGTCGTCGACGGCAAGCCCGTCACCGACGGGCGGAAAGCCGCGAGCACCAACCCCGCCGACCTCGACGACGTCGTCGCCGAAGTCGTGTTCGCCGACGCCGCGACGTTCGCCGACGCGGCGGCGGCCGCCAAGCGCGGCCAGCCGGCATGGGCCGATATCCCGGCACCCGTCCGGGGCCGGGCGGTCGCCCACATCGGGCGCGCCGTGGAGGACAACGCCGAAGCCCTGGCCCGATTGGTCACCCGCGAGATCGGCAAGCCGTACGCCGAGGCGCTCGGCGAGGTGCGCGAGATCGTCGACACGTGTGACTTCTTCCTCGGTGAGGGCCGGCGCCTCTACGGCCAGACGGTACCGAGCGAGATGCCGGACAAGCAGCTGTTCACATTCCGCAACCCGGTCGGGGTGGTCGCCGTCATCACGGCCGGAAACTTCCCGGTCGCGGTGCCGTCCTGGTACATCGTCCCGGCGCTGCTGACAGGCAACACGATCGTCTGGAAGCCGGCCGAGTACTCCCCCGCCGTGTCGAATGCCTTCCACGAGCTCTTCGTACGCGGCGGAGGGCTGCCCGACGGCGTCTTCAACCTGGTCCACGCCGACGGCGAACAGACGTTCGACGGCCTGTCAGCGGCGCTGGACGCCGGCCTCGTCGACAAGGTCGGGTTCACCGGCTCCTCCGCGGTCGGCCGGAAGATCGGCGAGCTCACCGGCCGGCACCTGCAGACCGCCTGCCTGGAGCTGGGCGGCAAGAACCCACTGGTCGTCACGCCGAGCGCCGACATCGACCTCGCCGTCGAGGGTGCGCTCTTCTCCGGGTTCGGAACCGCGGGCCAGCGGTGCACGTCGCTCGGCACCGTCATCGTCCACGAGTCCCTCCACGACGACTTCCTGGCGCGGTTCACCAAGGCCGTCGACCAGGCTGTGGTCGGCGACCCCTCCGGCGACGTCCTGATGGGTCCGCTCCTCGACCAGAAGTTCGCCGCTCGCTACGAGGAGATCCTTGCTTGGGTGCAGCCTCACCACACGGTCCACGGCGCGACCGGCCGGATCGGTCCGGACAACCCTCGCGACGGCTTCGACGGCGACCCGGCCCGCGGGCTCTATTACCACCCGGTCGTCGTCGACGGCGTCCGGCCCGGCGATGCGATCTTCGACGAGGAGACGTTCGGCCCGATCGTGGGCATCACGACGTACGCCACCCTCGACGATGCGATAAGGCTCGCCAACGCGCCCGGCTACGGGCTGTCCTCGTCCATCTACACGACGGATCCGAAGGAGGCATACACCTTCCGGCGGCGTGTAGGCGCAGGCATGGTCAGTGTCAACAACTCCACGTCCGGAGCGGAGGCGCACCTTCCGTTCGGCGGCAACGGCAAGTCGGGCAACGGCTCCCGGCAGTCCGGGATGTGGGTGCTCGACCAGTTCACCCGGTGGCAGGCCATGAACTGGGACTACTCGGGTCGGCTGCAGAAGGCACAGATGGACGTGGTGGAGCTGGCGCCGGACCCGGATGTCCGCCTGGCGCAGTGACGAACCCGCTCGACGATGCGTTCCGGTCGGCGATCGGAGGGCTGCGGCCGACGACGGAGCAGCCCGTCGCGCCTGACCGACCGATCCGCTCCGGCAGCAGGCTGACCGGTGCTGCCGCACTGGCCATCTTCGACGCCCAGGCTGCCAGTCGGCATGTCGACTTCGCCGCCCGCGCGCTGCAGGCCCAAGGCCGCGGCTTCTACACGATCGGCTCGGCCGGCCACGAGAGCAACGCTGCCGTAGCCGTCGCGCTCCGGCCGACGGACCCGGCGTTACTGCACTACCGTGCCGGCGGCTTCTACCACGCCCGCGCCGCCCAGGTACCCGGCTCGACGCCGGTGCGGGACGTGCTGCAGGGCATGCTGTGCTCCGCGGACGAGCCGATCGCCGGCGGACGGCACAAGGTCTTCGGCAATGCGAACCTGTCGGTGATCCCGCAGACATCGACGATCGCCTCCCACCTGCCGCGCGCCGTCGGGCTCGCCGTCGCAATGCACCGGGCGGTCAAGTTGGGAACATCGCCGCCGTGGCCGGCCGACGCCGTCGTCGTCTGCTCGTTCGGCGACGCGTCCGCGAACCACTCGACGGCAACGGGCGCGATCAACACCGCGGTTCACACCGCCTACCAGAACCTCCCGGTGCCGGTGCTCTTCGTGTGCGAAGACAACGGCTTCGGCATCTCGGTGCGCTCGCCGGCCGGCTGGATCGAACGTGCCTACGGCGCCCGGCCGGGCTTGTGGTACACGGCTGTCGACGGGTTCGATGTCGCGGCGACGTTCGACGCCGCCGCCGCCGTGGCCGACTACGTGCGCAGCTCGCGCAAGCCGGGCTTCCTGCACCTGCGAACCGTCCGCTACCTCGGCCACGCAGGAAGCGATGCCGAGGTCAGCTACCGCACGCCTACCGAGATGGCGGCGGACTACACACGGGACCCGCTGCTCGGCACGGCGACGGCTCTGATCCGGGCGGCCGTTGCCACGCCCCGCGAGGTGCAGGATCGCTACGACGAGGCGGCGCGCCTGGTGGCCCGCACCGTCGACGAGCTCGCCGATGTGCCGCAGCTCGAGGGCGCCGCGCAGATCGTCGCGCCGCTGGCGCCCCGGCGGCCGGCCGCCGTGGCCGAGGCCATCACCCGGTTCGCGCGACGGGTCAAGCCCAGCGATGCCGAGCCCCTAACGCTGGCGGCGTCGATCACGTCAACCCTCGCCGACGCGATGACCGCCGATCCGCGGGTGCTCGTGTTCGGCGAGGACGTCGGACGCAAGGGCGGCGTGTACGGAGCCACCCGCGGGCTGGCCCGCCGGTTCGGAGCCGGACGGGTCTTCGACACCCTCCTCGACGAACAGTCGATCCTGGGACTGGCGCTGGGAGCCGGCCTGGCGGGACTCGTGCCCGTTCCGGAGATCCAATACCTGGCCTATCTGCACAACGCAGAGGACCAGCTGCGCGGCGAGGGCGCCACGCTCTCGTTCTTCTCGCAGGGGCAGTACCGCAACCCGATGGTGGTGCGGGTCGCCGGCCTCGCCTACCAGAAGGGGTTCGGTGGCCATTTCCACAACGACAACGCGATTGCGGTGCTGCGCGACATCCCCGGGCTGGTGGTCGCGTGCCCGGCCCGGGCCGGCGATGCCGCCGCGATGCTGCGGACCTGCCTCGCGGCCGCCGCCGTCGACGGCAGCGTCTGCGTCTTCCTCGAGCCGATCGCGCTCTATCACACCCGTGACCTGCACGAGACCGACGACGGAAGCTGGCTCGACACGTATGCCCCGCCAGAACAGTGGGAGCGGGAGCACGTTCCGATCGGTAGCGCCCGCACGTACGGTGAGGGGCGTGACCTCACCCTCGTCAGCTTCGCCAACGGACTGCGGATGAGCCTGCGGGTGGCCCGCCGGCTGGAGGCTCGTGGTGTGGCCAGCCGCGTGCTGGACCTGCGCTGGCTTTCTCCCTTGCCGGTGGACGACGTGCTGCGCGAGGCTTCGGCCACCGGCAGAGTGCTGGTCGTGGACGAGACCAGGCGCAGCGGGGGAGTCTCCGAGGGCGTGCTGGCGGCCCTGGTCGACGACGGGTACACCGGTGCGATGGCCCGCGTGACCAGCGAGGACAGCTTCGTGCCACTGGGACCGGCCGCCATGCATGTGCTGCTCGGCGAGGACGAGATCGAGGCCGCGGCCCTGCGGCTCACCGAAGGAGAACCACGATGAGCCCGACCGGCCCCCTGCAGCTGCTGGCTGTCAACCACCTGTTGACCGACGACGAGAAGGCCATCCAGGAGACCGTCCGCCGGTTCGGTGCCGAGAAGGTCCGGCCCTACATCGCGGACTGGTACGAGGCCGGCGAGATCCCGCTGTCGCTTGCCGTCGACGCCGGCAAGCTGGGCCTGCTCGGCATGCATCTGACCGGCTACGGCTGCGCCGGTACCAATGCCGTCTCCTACGGCCTCGCCTGCCTCGAGCTCGAGGCTGCTGATTCCGGCGTGCGCAGCCTGGTGTCGGTGCAGGGGTCGCTGGCCATGTTCGCGATCTGGAAGTTCGGCTCCGAGGAGCAGAAGCAGCGCTGGCTGCCCGGCATGGCGGCCGGCGAGATCATCGGCTGCTTCGGTCTCACCGAGCCGGACTTCGGCTCCAACCCGGCCGGGATGCGGACGAGGGCGCGGCGTGACGGCGAGGACTGGGTGCTCGACGGGACCAAGATGTGGATCACGAACGGGTCGGTGGCCGACGTCGCCGTCGTCTGGGCGCGCGCCGATGACGGCATCCGTGGTTTCTTGGTTCCGACCGACACTCCCGGCTTCTCCGCCCCCAAGATCGGTAGGAAGCTGTCATTGCGAGCGTCGGTGACGAGCGAGTTGGTCCTGGAAGGCGTTCGACTCCCCGCCGATGCGATGCTGCCCGAGGTGTCGAGCCTTCGCGGGCCGCTGTCCTGCCTGAACGAGGCTCGGTTCGGGATCGTCTTCGGGGCCCTTGGTGCGGCGCGGGACTGCCTCGAAGCGGCGATCTCGTACTCGATCGAC
>JBKPCP010000020.1:0-9980 GCA_046727475.1 Actinomycetota bacterium
CCCGGGACACCCGTGACGTCCGAGATCGGTGTCCGGCCGAGGTGAGCGGTGGTGTCAAACGTAAGCGAGAAGTTCGGGGAGTGCCCCGTCGTTGGGAGTTCCTACGCACGCCGACGATCGAGCTGGCGCACGACACCCCAGACCCGGCGTTGTGGGGCGCGTCCACGGCGTGCATCGGAAGCGCCGTTCTAGGGAAACTCTTCCGACGCGGTCCCGGACGGCCTCGGGCGCACTGGATCGGGCCCAAGTATTGAGACCACAGCTCGACCTGGTCGTGCACGTCGGTCGCCTGCCACCGGGCGACGCTGGCGGCGATGGCGCGCTCGGCTTGGGGGAGTTGGCCGTGGAGCCACGCGGCGGCCCCGACGTGGGCGTGGGCGAGCGAGTCCAGCCACCATTCGCCGTCGCCGATCTCGGCCAGCGCTCGGGATGCATGGGCCTCCGTGGCGTCGCCGTCGCCGCGCGAGAAGGCGACGAACGCGCGCCCGAGGGCGATCATGGCGGGCACGTTCGCCAGGCGGCTGAGGTCCCGGCCGACGGAAGGCTCGAACGGTTCGTCGGCCGGTTCGTCGGCGGTGTGGGAGAGCGCCCGCTCGGCGGTGTCGAGGAGGCCGTCGATGTCCTCCATGCCCGCGAAGCGTGTCCGGGTGATCAGCAACCGTGGCCGGGAGTCGATCGTCCCTCGTGGCAGGGCTCCGAGCCATCGCTGGAGGGTGACTCCCTCGCCGCGGAGGAGGAGTTCGTCCGCGTGCCGCTCGATCAACTGCGCCGCCCACGCAGCGTCGGTGGCGGCCAGCGCGTGGCCGACCGCCTCCTCGACGAGCCCGTGCTCGTCGTGCCACAGACCGGCGTTGCGGTGCAGGTCCGCCCCCGTCGGGCCGCCGCTGCTGGAGGCGGGCCGGGAGCAGGTCGGCGAACAGGTGGTGGGAGTAGCGCGGGCTGAGCCTCGATCAGGTGATAGTCATCGAGAACGAGTAGCGCGTGGCCGTCGTCGGTGGCCAGCTCGTTGACCAGGGCGCTGGCCAGAGCATCGAAGGTGGCCGGTGCCGGCGGACCCAACAGCGGGGCGAGGCGCTCGGTGACTCCTGGCCGCACCCGGTCTAGCGCGGCGACCGTGTGGCGCCAGAACCGCACCGGGTCGTTGTCACCAGTGTCGAGCGATAACCATCCCACGAGACGGTCGCCTCGTTGGCTCCAGTCGGCCAACAGCGACGTCTTGTCGAACCCGGCTGGCGCGCACACCAGTGTCAGCTCCCCGGCCAGCCCGTCGTCGAGCCGGTGCAGCAGGCGGGGGCGGGCCACGAACCCCGGGCGGGGGCTGTGGCAGACGGAGCTTGGTGACCAGCAGCCGCCCGCGGTCGGTTGCCTGCTCGGGGGACCTGTCTGGCATGTCAGCCATCGCTCGCCACCTGCTCAGCGCCGAAGCGGGGAGTTGCGACGCTACTACCTTCGGTTCCAGATCAGACCTTGGCGACGCCCAGGAACATCCCCGGACACACACGTGTGGCTGACGACTCGTCGTCGCCAGCGCAGTTGGCTGTGGCCTGGTGAGATACGAGATCCGCGTCGAGGGGATCCTCGACCAGCACTGGTCGGACTGGTTCGACGGCATGCACATCACGTCCGAACCCGGCGGCGTGAGCCTGATCGAAGGCCCGGTCACCGACCAAGCCGCGCTGCACGGCCTCCTCGCCAAGATCCGCGACCTCGGCCTACCACTGGTCTCGCTCCGCCGCGTCGGCCCCGAAGACCCCACCCACGCGTCCACCTTCGAGTGATGACCACCGCAACCGTCGTCCGTACCGTCGCTCCCATGACGACGATCAGCGGAAGGAACCTCTGATGAGAATCGCAGGCAAAGCAGTTCTGGTTACAGGAGCCAATCGCGGCATCGGGCGGGCGTTGGTCGACGAAGCCTTGGGGAGAGGCGCGCAGCGGGTGTATGCGGGTACGCGCCAGGCCTTGGCCCAACCCGATGGGCGCGTCACGCCCCTGGCGCTGGACGTGACCAACGAGGCTCAGATCCGAACAGCCGTCGATGACGTCGGATCGCTCGACGTGCTGGTGAACAACGCCGGCATCGCGCTCTACGACGACCTGAGCGAGCGTTCTGCGCTCGAACGGCATCTCGCCGTCCACCTCTTCGGCACCTACGACGTGACCCAGGCCTTCCTGCCGTTGCTCACTCGTTCCCGGGGAGCCATCGTCAACAACGTGTCGGTGAACGCCTTCGCGCCCTTTCCGCTCATTCCGGCTTACTCGATCGCGAAGGCAGCTGAGTTCAACATGACGCAATCGCTGCGCAGCCTTCTGGCCGGACGAGGCGTCAGCGTTCATGCCGTCCTGACCGGCCTCGTCGACACCGACATGACGCGAGGCCTCGACGCCCCGAAGGCCTCCCCGGAGTCAGTTGCGCAAGCCATCTTCGACGGAGTGGAGAAAGACGAGGAAGACATCTTCCCCGATCCCATGGCCGAGGCCATGGCCGAGAGCTGGCACAGCGGTGCGGCCAAGGCCCTCGAGCGCCAGTACGCGGCGCTCGCAGAAGCAGTACGGCGAGGAACACCATGAGCATCGACACAGCCCTCGTCATCGGCGCCAGCGGCGCGGTCGGCCACGCCACCGCCAGCGCCCTCGCCGCCGCCGGAGCCCACGTCGTGGCCGCCGGCCACGAGCGCGACGCCACCGATCCCGCCCAGGTCACCGCCCTCCTCGACGAGGCCGACCCGGACCTCGTCGTCGTCGCCGCAGGCACCCGCCCGCGCATGGCCCCGATCGAGGAGCACACCTGGGAGTCGTTCTCCGCGGCGTGGAACGTCGACGTCAAGATCGCCTTCGAGGTCGGCCGCGCCGCGCTCGCCCGCCCGCTCCGTGCCGGCTCGACCGTCGTGATCGTGTCGAGCGGCGCCGCGCTCAACGTCAACGGCTCGCCGCTGTCGGGCGGCTACGCGGGCGCCAAACGGATGCAGATGTTCCTGGCCGGCTACCTCCAGCGGACCGCGGCTGCCCGCGATCTCCGGATCCGGTTCGTCGCCATGGCCCCACGGGCGTTCTTCGTCGGCACCCCGATCGGGGACGCCGCGGCCGCCGCCTACGGCGCTGAGACCGGCCCCCTCGACCCCGCCGGCGTCGCCCGCGCCATCCTCTCGATCGCCTCCGCCGAGGAACACCGCGAAGCAACAGTGCTGGCCGTCACCGACAAAGGGCTCGAGGACTTTTGACGATCGTGCATGGCTGATGACGCCCACAGCGCCCAGCGGACGGCGACACGGAGTGCGCGGGGTGGCACTACCCCGAGACCAACGGCGCGTGCGTGACCATGGCCGGTGGTGGCGCCGTGACCAAGGAGCCGGGCACCGACCCGTTCGCGCACCGGTTCCACGACGCCGGGTTCACCGTGCTCGCTTTCGTTCGCCCAGCTCTGCCAGGTGTTCCAATACGAGTCATTGGTCCGGACCGTCGACGGCGCCCACCGATCCGACGACTGGCCCAGCCCGCCGACCTCGTCCAGCAGCTCGGGCAGTGCCGCCTGATCGAAACCAAGGTCCCGTCGCCACACCCTCACCCCGCCCGGCCCGGCCAGCACCGACTCGGCCGACAGGAGCTCGCAGGCGTCCAGCACGTGCAAGCCCAGGTCGTCGATGTAGTGGGCGGTCATGTCGAAACTGGAGTGCGGCAACTGAGCCGAGATCACCGGCAACCGGTCCGGGTCCCGCAGGTACTGGTGTGTCGCCCACGACCGCCGCAGCGAATAGCCCGACGCCGATGCCGTCAACCCCGCCCGGACCGCCATGTCGCCGATCACGTCGCGGATCTCCCCGGCGGTCAACGCCTCGCCGCCCACCGGAACACCGCAGCGGCCGTGATGCAACGTGCAGAACAGCGGCCCGTCGTGGTCGCCGCGCACCGCCAGCCACTCGTCCAACGCCGCCACCGGGTCCAGCGGGCCAGGCTCCGCGGCCAGCAGCACCGCCTGCGACGCGCCCCGCTTGGCTGTCTTCGCCTCGGGGTGCCGCAGCCTGTAGCTCCCAGCCGCCACATCCAAGTGCTCCACGCAGGCGCGTACCAGCTCCTCGATCCGCAGCGCCCCCTGATAGCCCACCAGCAGCGCCCGGTTCCGCACCCCGATCCGCACCGGCACCCCATCCAGTGACAGCCGCCGGGCTGAACCCCCGGATCGACGCCGCACGCAACGTGCCCGGACCGAACAGTCGCCCATCGTCGCTGGCCTCCAGCAGCGCGCGGGTCGCTCGCACCGGGCAGTCCAACGCCGTCAAGCCCCGCTCGAACCGGAACCGTCGGCCGGGCACCGCCGGGTGGTTGCCCGACGCCGGCACCGCCGGCGCCATCAGCTCCACCCACCCATCGGCCGGCCCGAACCGCACGCCATCGGTCCTCATCGCTGCCAGCTGGCGGGGCGGCGCCCCGGTCAACAACCGGAGCACCTTGGCAGCGAACCCCAGGGTCCCCCACGCAGCGGCTGCGGATGTCCTTGGACGCCATCGAGGCCTGGCTGTCGCCGGACGAGCCCTCGGTGGTCTACCTCAGGACCCGATGGCGAACTCGTAGCCAACGCTTGACGGAACTCCGCTCAATCCGAATCCACAGGGGTTCTGTGGCCAGCCTGGCGGGCGACGGCGGTGCCGCCAGGTTCGATGGTCGGTTCTGCATGCGATTCGGTCGCGGCCGCAGGGCGAGGGGTTCGCTCCCGCGGGGCAACAACTTCGAGGACCTCTTGTCCGCTCTGCTCGCTCGGAATCCGTGCATCGACGTGTACGAGACGAGGATCGGTACGTTCAAGCGATTCGAAACGACACTGGAGGGCGCGCCCGGGACGCCCCACCCGTAGCTGGCCATCCCCTCAGCGCTCGACGCGCTGCCGTGCTGTCCCGAACGCCGGATCCGGGCGCCGAGATTGGTGCTGTCGAGGCATGTACTGCCCATCGAGCGCCCCGGCGTTGCGGCAACGCCGCGGAAGAACCCGGGGGAGGGGGCTCGCGCTAAGTGTTGAATCGTGCGATGACGGCCGCGTGGTCAGAGGGTGCGGGCGTTCGAGGGCTGGGGTCGTCGTCCATCGACGGCAGCGGGGTTGCAGCAACGATCTCGACTGCGGGGATGTTGTCCGGGTTGACGAGCCGGTGGGAAGCGAAGACGTGGTCGATCAGCTCGCCGCGGCCTCGGTAGATGCGGGTGTGGTTCGGGCCGTCTGGTGGCAGGAGCCGGTATAGGTTCCAGAGCCGGTAGCCGTCGCCGCGGTCACCGTCACGGAACCCCGAGCCAGGCCGGAAGTCGATCTCGGACCCTGCGGGACCTTGGATGATCTGGGTGGACGCGGCAAGGGGCTCGTCGTTGAGATCGCCCATGAAGACCACGGGGTCGTTCTTGCCCGTTCCCGGACCATCGCCCACTTGGTCGCCCGGTCCGGTCAGGGCCTGGTCGAGGGCGGCGCGGCAGGTCATCGCTTCTGCGGTCCGCCGGTACAGGGCGTAGCCGGCGTAGCGGAGCCGTTCACCCTCGTTGTTCGGTGCAAACGTGCTGCCCGCCACTACACCACGGCGCCGCTCATAGGAGATCAGCTTCGATTTCAGGTGGCAGACCATGACCGTGACCCGCTCGCCTCCGGCCCGCAACGTGGCAGATAGCGCCCCGCGGCTCGTTTCGGCCGTTTGGGCTTCGTTGCTCGGTGTGGCGGGATCATCGAAGACCAGATCACGGGCCTGGACCGGCAACACGCCCGCCGGGAACGCTTGGATGTCGGTGCGATTCGTCAGGCGCCGGGGCGAGAGCAACGCGACTCTGATGCCACAATGGTCCGGAATCCCGACTAGGCGGTTGCTGAAGTCAGTGCGGCACGCCCCGTTCAGGTCGGCCAGTACCTGCTCGGGGCCGACCTCCTGCAGCGCCAGCACATCCGGTTCGACCTCATCGATCACCCCAGCGAGACCGGCCAGCTTGGCCTCGTACTCCTCGCTGGTATCCGGGCCGTCCTCATGACCAACCGGCAACAGGTTCTGCACGTTCCATGTCATCACCGTCAAGACCGCCACCCTCGACTCCCCTCTCAATCCGCCGACCGAGTCGCGACACCACGCGGCCCGCTACGAGACGACCTACGACGCCGCCGAGCACCGCGCCTCGAGCACTCGACCAGCCCGGCACGGCCGACGCGCGGCCCCCGCCGCCAATGTCGGTACGACGTTCAGAACTCGAGCCCCACCACGCCAGCCGCACCCACCACCCGCGATGCCGCCAGGTCAACGGCCGCTCACCCGCGGCGCCAAGCCCACGCAGGGCTACCAGCGGTGGCCAATAGCACTCGTTATGTGTGCGCCTCGAACGGCACCTCGGGGATGCCTCGGCAACGCCGATGCCGAGTGTTGTGGGACGCATGTTCTGGGACAGCGCACACGTCGCGAGCGCGCCCTGATCTGACGTCGATCTGTGCGGCTTCCGGAACGTCCGCTTGGCGCCTAATCCCACCTTTCCCGTTCCAGTCAGGCGGCCTGCCCTGGCGTCGGCAGCGCGCCGATCTGCTGCAGGAGGCCGAGTTGGTCGAGGAACCCCCAGAGCTGCGTGACCTTGCCACCAGCGATGTGCAGGAACGCCGTGCCATCGACGGCAGCGTGCTTGCTGGTTGCCCCCGTCCCCATGAACTCACCTGTGTGGGTTCCCCGGAACGTCAGCCGAACGCCAACCGTGTCGCCCTCGGCAACCAGCTCGGCGATGTCGTGGCGGATGCCTGAGAACGCTGCGCGGATCATCGCTTCGAATTCGTCGAAGCTTTCGAGATCCATGACCGGCAGCCCGGAGAAGTGTGCAGTGAACCCGGCCCCGCACAGCTCGACGGGAGTTCGGCCTTGGTCGGCCTCTTCGAAGAACCTGCGTGTGACGGTCTTGGCATCTGACATTGCCGATCTCCTTCCGAGTGGTGTCGGCTTACACCGACCACCGGTACGGGACTGATGACGGGAGGTCGATCTGCGGCTCCAGGTCGCCGTAGACCATTTGGCCGAGAACGGGATCGCACAGGAGGCTGTACGGGAACCCGCGTTCGACTTGGCTCACCTTGTCGAGGCGCGACCACTGGTCGCGGGGTAGCTGCACTTGGAGGCTGCGGAGGATGTCCTCGAGCTGGTCGAGCGTGCGGATGCCGACGACGGGGATGATGCGTCGGGCGCGCTGACGCATCCAGGCGATGGCGACTCTCGCCGAGGTGGTGCCGAGCTCATCGGCGACGCTGTCCACCTCGCGTGCGATCTCGAGGTTCGCGTCGGTTAGGCGTGACTGGTTGTCCGCAGCCCGCTTCGAATCATCCTGTGTCTGCGAGGAATCGCGGGTGTACTTCCCTGTCAGCACGCCGCCGCCGAGCGGTGCCCACGCAAGGACGGAGAGCCCGAAGGCGTCGGCCACCGGCAGGAGTTCGCGCTCGGCCGTTCGTTCGATCAGGCTGTATTGCACCTGCAGGGCGACGAACGGGCTCCAGCCGCGGACCGCAGCCAAGGCGTTGGCCTGCGAGGCGATCCAGGCGGGCGCGTCGGAGAGGGCGACGTAGTTGACCTTGCCCGCACGAACCAGGTCGTCGAGGCCGCGCAGGACCTCCTCGACAGGCGTGCAGTAGTCCCAGGCATGCACCCACAGGAGGTCGAGGTAGTCGGTGCGGAGCCGCCGCAGGCTCGCATCCACCGACTGCCGCATGTTCTTGCGGGAGTTGCCCGCGGCGTTCGGATCGCCAGGACGGGTGGCGAGGCTGTACTTGGTCGCCACGACCCAGCGGTCGCGCTCATCACCGATGAAGCTGCCAACGATCTCTTCGGACTGCCCCTCGTGATACTTGTTGGCGGTGTCGATGAAGTTGCCACCGGCCTCGGCGAACGCGGCGAGGATGCGGTGGCTTTCCTTCTCGTCGGCGCCGAAGCCCCAGGCGTCGCCGAAGCTCATCGTGCCCAGGCAGATCTCGGACACGCGCAGGCCGCTCGGGCCCAGCAGCTTGTAGCGCATCGATGGCTCCTTCCGTGCGTCGGTCAGTCGTGACGCTACGGAAAGCCCGCGAAGCCGACATCGCCCGCCCAGACCAAACACGCGAGCGGGGGTGGTCCGTTCGTACCACGCGGCGGTCAGATCGGATCAGACCAGGTCGTGCTGGAACGCGAAGGCGGTAGCAGCTGCACGCGAGGACACGCCGAGCTTGACGAAGATGTTCTGAAGATGGCGACGAACGGTGTGGCCACTGATGACGAGCGCCTCAGCGATCTCCCTGTTGGTCATGCCTGCAGCGACGAGCCCGAGAATCTCGACCTCTCGCGCTGTCATCCCGGCCGGCAGCTGCCGTCGCGGCGCGGAGAGCTCCTCCAGTCGGGCGAGGTCCGGCGCAGCTCCCAGGTGCTCGAAGACATTCCGGGCGGCGTCAAGTTCCATTGCCGCGGTCACGTCGTCCCCGAGGTGCCGGCACGCGAGCCCGATGAGCATCTCCGCACGCGCCGCTTCGTAGGGCGCCTGCAGCGCTTGCCACTCGACACACGACTCGCGCAGCGCCTCGATGGCGGACGCGGCATCGCCCTCGGCGAGACGGACCGCGCCCTGCGCGCGGCCAGCCAGCGCGCGGACGAGCGATGCCGTACCGACCGCCGCCAGCTCCGAGAGCTCATCCGCAGCCGTGCGGGCCTCATCCACCTCGCTTGCCGCAAGCAAGATCTCGACTCGCGCGGCCAGCACCTCCGGCGTAGTCGCCCTCATTCGCCGAAGGCGCCACCGCCAATGCGGGGGTCGGTTGGGTGTTATCTCAGAACCCTGTGGCCCGGCCTGAACTCGCTGGATCGCCGTTACCGCGGCACCCACGTCGCCTTGCGCCAAACACATGAGCGCAACCCCCGGCTGTGGCTCTCGACCGCATCGACCCGCCTGCATATAGGCCGCCTCGGCCAATTCGAACTCGCCGCGCAGGCGGTGCAGCTCTGCCTGCTGGTAGTGAGCAAGTCCGATCGCGGGATGACCGCCGGTGAGGCGTTGGCCGGCGCGCTGTGCCTCACTGATCGCGCCCGCCCAGTCTCCATGCAGCTGCAGCAGTTCGGCCCGGTGCAGCAGACAGACCCCGGCAAACTGCACCAGACCCGTATGCGACTCGCACCAGCGGGTGAGCGCATCCGTCCAGTCTTGTGCTCGGCCCAGATCGAAGACCTCGAGGCAGGTATCAATCACCGCGCAGTAGACGCGTCCGGCGACACTCGGTGACACTTCACCGGTCGTCACCGCGACCATCGCCTCGTCGAGTAGCTTCAGTCCCTCAGAGACCTCGCCCAGCTGGATCAGCGACTGGCCACGGCCCATCAGGCTCAGCGCCGTCAGGTCGGTGTCGCCGAACCGGGCACCGATCGTTCCTGCCTCCTCGAAGGTCGCGTATGCAGCTGCCACATCGCCCTCCGCCATGCACCGCAGCGCGACAGGTAAGAGCACATAGCCCCTCTCCGCGCAGTCCACATCGCTCTCTTCGAGCAGCCGCCCCGCCCGAGCGAGCCAGCCGCCGCCCCGAGTCATCTCTCCCCTGTCCAGGAGGCCGAACGCCAGCCAAAACGCGCAGCGGGCAGCCCGAGCGAGGTTCCCCTGGCTCAGCCAGTCGCGGTGGGCACGCTCCCACGCCTTGTCGCTCTCATCGTCCATGCCAATCAGGAACGCGGCGACGCCGAGCCGCTCAAGATCCTCACCCGACAGGCGTGACTCCCGATCCGCGGCTGAGTAATGGGCGTACGCCTCCGCCCACGCCCACTCGTCAAACTCCATCCGGGCCAGGTCGACCGCCCTAGCCATAATCCCAGTCTCGCCCATCACGCAGTCGCTCCGCTCGTCCTCGACGGCTCGCGGGGCTGGAACCGATTCGATCTGTGCAGCCGAAGGGTGTCACAGAACGCGCGGCGAACGCGGCCGCGGCGGGTGGCACCAAACGCCGGGTATGCATCAGGCGCAGCCGACCGTTCCATGGGTGACCC
>JBKPCP010000021.1:0-8876 GCA_046727475.1 Actinomycetota bacterium
CCGTAACCCCGCGTCAAGAATTGGTGGAGCTGAGGGGGCTCGAACCCCTGACCCCAAGACTGCCAGCCTTGTGCTCTCCCAACTGAGCTACAGCCCCACCGCACCGGTCAGGATACTGGCCGCGCCCTGTTCTGTCAAGGATGGCGAATACTTGCGGGCGCGCGGCGCGATGGGGCCGTGCGCGTCTACCGGGTGTGGCGATGCTGCCGGTCGTGCTTCTGCCGATGAATGCGACGGCTCTGCTCGTTCTGGGCCTGCTCGATCCGGCGGAACTCGCCCCGGCTAATCGAGCCGTCGGCGAGCGCGCGGTTTTCCATCCGGTTGACGTGCGCCTGCCCCCGCTCGAGGCGGGCGGCCTCGCGCGGGTTCAACTCGCCCGACCGGATGCCCTGGTCGATGCGGTCTTCCTGGCGGTCCTGGCGCCGGTCGATGATCTGCTCGTAGCTCTCGGCCAGCGCGGGCGTAACGGCGGCCAGGCCCAGCGTGGCCGCGGCGGCCGCGAGCGTCAGTGACAGCGGAGCGTTTACGGAGGGGATGCGTTAGCCTTCGAACCGGTCACGTGGCGAGGAGGGTAGGACGTGGTGCCGGAGGCGGGATTTGAACCCGCACGCCCTTGCGGGCACGGCGTTTTGAGCGCCGCGAGTCTGCCGTTTCTCCACTCCGGCCCCGAATCGTCATACTACCATCGGTCTCCCCGGGCCATGGCGACGCGGTCGGTGGCGTGGAATCTCTGAACCTCCGACGCATCGCACCGCATGTGCCAATGGAGTATCTTCGGGAGACGCGGACGAGCAGGGAGGCCTGGAGAAGGATCATGGACGAAGATCTCGACCGGATGTCGCGCGAGCAACTCATGGACGAGGTAAAGAAGCTGCGGCAAGGCATCCGTGAGCATCGGGACAGTATCGGGCAAGAGCTTTGCTGGCACCATCCGGCGCTCTGGGGACTGTTGCCGGAGAAGACGGATCCGGTTCCCGACGTGCCGGACTGGCCCCAGTTCATGCAAGGGTGTGTGAGGTATCGCCAGTCGCTTGATGAACAAGCGCCCGGCGCTCCGCGGACGCGGGAGCCCTACAAACGCTAGCGAGGCGCATGCCTCACACCTACCTCGCGGGGCTCGTCACGGCTACCGTCGGCGACATCACGGAGCAGCGGGTGGACGCCGTCGTGAATGCGGCGAACTCCTCGCTCCTCGGCGGCGGCGGGGTAGATGGCGCCATCCACGCGCACGGGGGACCGCAGATCCTCATCGAGTGCCAGGCCCTGCGCCGGATGTCGCTCCCGTCGGGTCTTCCCACCGGCGAAGTCGCCCTCACTTCGGGCGGCCGGCTCCCCGCGCGTTACGTCATCCACACGGTGGGGCCGGTCTATGGCCGGCACGCCGGGCACGAGGCCCAACTCCTCGCGGCGTGCTATCGGCGATCGATCGCGCTGGCGCAGGAACGGAGCTTCGCGTCCATCGCGTTCCCCGCCATCTCCACGGGCGCCTTCGGCTACCCGCGCGCCGAAGCGGCGGAGGTCGCCTCGAAAGCGCTCGCCGAGGCCCTGGCCGCTCCCGGAAGCGTGCGCGACGTCCGTCTCGTCTTCTACTCCGCCGCAGAGCTGGCGGTGTTCGTTGAGCACCAACGCTTCGCGAAGGGGTAATATCCGAGCGTGAACCGGCGGGCGCTCCTGATGGCGATCCTCGTCTACGTCACGCTCGACCTCTCGCTGCCGACGATGCCGGGCGCCTTCGTGTTCGACCCCGCCGATTCGGTGGAGGGCGCCCACGCGCGCGGCCGCCAGGCGGCGGATGTCACGGTGCTCCCCCCCACCCCGACCGGCCACTCGTTCGTGCTGCCCCCGTCACGGATCGATCTCCGGCACCGGCTGCCGCCCCTCAGCGAGATCGTGCGTCTCACGAGATCGGCGGCGCGATTCCTGCCCCGGGCCACCTGCGCCCGCTCTCCGCTCGCCGAAGACCCCCACTAGGCCGTCCTCCGCTCCCGACGATGTTCGGTCCCCATCGGGGGATCCCTGCGTACACATCTCGCGAGATCGAGCGGAGGAGTCACGATGAGGAAGAGAATGAAGGGCTGACGGTCGCCTTGTGGATGCTCGTCACCACGTGGGTCCTGATCGCCATCGCCAAGCTCCTACGCTGAGGAGGACACCATGGCCAAGGTCGGACGGTTCGTCACCGATCCCAGGGCGGGCGCGTACTGCCAGATCACGCTCGACAGCGGCGAGAAGATCGTGATCAGTCACGACAAGGGCGGCTTCAAGGGAGGCATGTTGACCATCGAGGTCCAGAAGTTCATGGGCTTCAGCTCCGATCGAGTCTTCGCCTGCGACCTCGACGGCGAGGCCGGCCGCGCCATGCTGAGCCAGCTGACCCGCGACGTCCGACCGGACGCCGTGGAGGCCACGCCGCTCGGCGCGTTCGTCGCGTATGTGAGGGGTTGCCCGTCGGTGGCGGACGTGAAGGCCAAGTGCGCGGCCCTGAGCGCCAGCCGATGAAGCGCTGACACCTCGAGACGGCCATGGAAGTCCGCGAGCTGCTGCTTGGGCTTGTGCTCGTCTGGGTCGTCGCCAAGGCGGCGGGCGAGGCGATGGAGCGGATCGGCCAGACGGCGGTGCTGGGCGAGCTCCTCGCCGGTGTCTTCATCGGGCCTGGTGTCCTTGGACTCGTGACGGAGTCGGAAGCGCTGCGAGCCCTGGCGGAGCTGGGTGTCCTGATCCTTCTCTTCGAGGTGGGGCTCGAGTCGGATCTCGCCGATCTCCTCCGGGCGGGCGTGCAGGCGGCAGTGGTTGCCCTGGTCGGCGTCGCGGTGCCCTTCCTTGTTGGGTTCGGGATCATGCGGGGCCTCGGCCACCCCCCGCTCCTGGCCGTCTTCGTCGGGGCCACCCTCACCGCGACCAGCGTGGGCATCACGGCGCGGGTGCTCGCAGATCTGGGTCGGCTTCAGGACGCGGCCGCGAAGGTGGTACTTGGGGCGGCGGTCGTGGACGACATCCTCGGCCTCATCATCCTCGCCGTCGTCACCGCGGTCGCGCAGGCCGGCAGCGTCTCCCTCGCCGCCGTCGGCGTGCGGTCCGTCAAAGCTGTGATGTTCCTCCTGGTCGCCATCTTGGTGGGGATCCGGCTAGCCCCGTGGCTGGTGCAGTGGGTCGGGCGGATGCGAGCGCGGGGCACCCTGCTCGTCTACTCCCTCGTCTTCGCGGTGGCACTCGCGGCCGTCGCGGACATGATCGGGCTGGCGACCATCATCGGCGCATTCGCCGCCGGGTTGGTGCTGGCCACGACGGAGCGCCGCGCCCGCATCGAGGAGCAGATCAAGCCGATCGCCGACCTCCTCGTGCCAGTCTTCTTCGTCACCGTGGGCATGAAGGTCCAGCCCGCGCTGCTGAACCCCTTCGCCGAGAACGCCCAGTTTGGTGTCGCGATGCTCCTGACCGCAGTCGCCATCGCTTCGAAGCTCGTCGCGGGTCTCGCCGTCTATCAGCCGGGCGTACGCCGGTGGCCGGTCGGCGTCGGGATGGTGCCGCGTGGGGAAGTCGGGCTCATCTTTGCCGGAGCGGGCCTCGCCGCCGGCGTTCTCGCCGAGGATCTCTACGCTGCGCTCGTCGTCGTGGTCATGCTCACCACGTTCGCGGCGCCCCCGTGGCTCAAAGCGCTCTACCGCGCGTGAGGACGCGCCCGTCGCCGGCTTAGGTCGGCTCGATCGGCATCCGCGCGATCCCGAGCCAGGCGATCGGCGCTCCCGCCTTCTCGGCGGCCTGCGCCTCCGGTAGCGAGCGGTCCCAGTCGGCGGCGACGAAGCGGCGGGCGTTGACGCCGGCCGCGGCGTCCGACACCAGCCAGAGCAGGGGCGGCACCATGATCTCCGGCTGCAACATCTTGCTACGGTCTCCGGCGTCGTCGCCGACGAGAGGCGTGTTGGTCACTCCGCCGGGGACGAGCACGTTCGCGGTGACGCCGGTGCCTTCCAGGTCCGCCGCCAGCACGGCCATCGCGGACTCGGCGGCGGCCTTGCTGGCGCCGTACAGCAGGTATCCTCCCCGGACCATGGTGCCGAGGCTGGTGGTCACGGTGATGATCCGCCCCCGCCGGGCGCGCAGCATGTGCGGCACCACCGCGCGGGCCATCAGGATCGGGGCGGTGGCGTTCACGGCGAGGAAGCGGCTCCACTGATCGGGGGTCGCCTCCCAGAATCGGATGGGATTTCGCCGCTGATCCGCGCGCACCGACGCCTGTCCGATGCCCGCATTGTTGACCAGCACGTCGATGCGCCCGAACCGCTCCAGCGTCGCTCCCACGATCCGGTCGAACGCGTCAGGCTGGGCGAGGTCGGCCGGCAGGGTCAGGACGGAGCCCGGCGTGCCGGTCATGGCGGGCGCCAGCGCCGCTAGCGCCGGCGCGTCCCGATCGACGGCCACGACATCCATGCCGCTGCCGACGAGGCCGCGCGCCATGGCCCGTCCGAGGCCGCTCGCCGCGCCGGTCACGATCGCGGCCTTCCGCTCCGTTGCCATCGGGAGTTCTCCTTGGCAGATGCTGGCAGATGCACGCCTCAACGCACGACGAGCGTCGAGGGCGGCCGCGACGCTCGTGGGGTCCGCGCTTGGCGTGGGGCGAGTGCCCGTTATTCGTCCTCGATGAACGACTTCACCTGAG
The DNA here is from genome assembly GCA_046727475.1 of Actinomycetota bacterium. GTDB lineage: Bacteria > Actinomycetota > Actinomycetes > Jiangellales > Jiangellaceae > DAIUDS01. Next base: position 4,658 of record JBKPCP010000021.1, read on the forward strand.
CCAGCAGCTCGGGGGTGGGTGCGAGCCCGTGTTCCTTCGCATGCTCGGCGGCATTGCGCAGGAGCTCTTCCTCATTGGCGCCGCGGACGACATGCTGGCAGTCGCTGCTGGGATTGACCTTGTGGCAATCGATGATCTTGCCCATGTTGACACCTCCCTCCGGGCAGTCTCGAGGTCGGGTAGTGGGTGGAGTCTGCGCGCCCGCTTTCAAGGTGTCAAGGCACCCCGGACCACTCTGGCCGACCCTCGCTAGAGACCGAGAGCGGCAGTCACGAGCCTCGCCAACTCGCGCTTGAGCTTGTCGCGCACGCCGGCGTGCGCCTTCGATCGAATGAGGTTCCGAAGCTCGAAAGGGTCGCGATCCAGGTCGTAGAGCTCGTCGAACTCGCCCGCGCGGCCGCGGTTGACCCAGTGGATGTACTTGTAGCGGTCGGTGCGCACAGCCTTGTAGCTCATCCCCACCAGCCAGGGCATGGCGCTTTCCGCCCAGTACTCGGCCAGGAAGGATTTCCGCCAGCCCGCGCGTTTGCCCGCGAAGAGCGGCAGGAGCGAGCGGCCCTGGATCTGCGGGCCCGGCGTGCCGCCGGCGAGCTCGATGAGCGTCGGGGCGATGTCCTGGCAGATCACGAGATCCCTGACGCGCGAGCCCGCGCGCACTTTGCGGGGGTAGCGGATCAAGAAGGGGGAGCGGATGCCTTCCTCGTAGGCGAAGCGCCGCTCCGGGCCGAGGCCGTGCTCGCCGAAGAAATAGCCGTTGTCCCCGAGGAACACGATCACGGTGTCCTCGAGCTGTCCGCTGCGCTCCAGTGCCTCGAAGAGCATGCCGACGCCTTCGTCCACCGCCGCCATCATTCGCGCCCGTAGCCGGATCTCCTCCTGCTCGCCGGCGTGCAGGCGATCGAGGACCGCGCGCGATCTCTCCGACTTCCGCAGCTCGAAGGCCTCGGCCCAGGCGGGCTTGCTCTTCACGACCTCGGCCGGGCCGAGCATGTTCGGCTTCCGCGGGAACACGCCATCCCGGTAGAGGTTCCGATGACGCTCGGCGACGCGATAGCCGCCGGCCTTCTCGATCTGAAGCGTGCCGTCGGCGGCCTGGGCCGCGTCGGGGTGCACCGCCTTGTGCGCCAGGAAGAGCGACCACGGCGTGTCGCGCTTCTTCGCCACGAACTCCGCGGCCAGGCCGTTCAGGATGTCGGTGATGTAGCCCGTGTGCTCGACGTAGGTTCCGTCGTGACACAGCCGGGGGTCGAAGAGGCGCCCGTGCCCGTCGAAGGCCACCCAGTGGTCGTAGCCCGGCCGCGGCATGCCGTCGTTGCCCATGTGCCACTTGCCGAGATGCGCGGTCTGGTAGCCGAGCCGCTGCAGAACGAGGTGGTAATTGGGCAGGCGATGGCTGGCCGCGTCGCGTGCCACGTTGTCGATGATGCCGTGGCGGCTCGCGTACTGGCCGGTGAGAATGGACGCGCGATTGGGTGAGCAGATCGGCGTGGTGTGAAAGGCGCGCTCGAACAGCGCCCCCTCTCTGGCGATGCGGTCCACGTGCGGGCTCTTCATGTACGGATGCCCGCCGGCGCCGAATTCGTCGTGACGCAGGTCGTCGACCAGGATGACGAGGAAGTTGGGCTTGCTCTTCACGCGCGGCCGCTGAGATCCGCTACTTCCCCTTCCCCCGTCCGTGCCCGTCGCCCTTGCCGTGTCCGTCGCCCTTGACGTGCCCCTCGCCCTTCCCGTGCCCCTCGCTCTTGCCGTGGCGCTCGCCTTTGCCGTGCCCCTTGTCCCCGTCGTCGTTCCGGGCCTTCCACTGGCGCTTCTCCGACCATTCCCGTCCCCATTCGTCACCCCAACGCGGCGGTGCCTGCTTGTGCCACTGCTTCCAGTGTCCGGGGGGCACGCGGTAGTAGCTCACGGGGACGAGCAGGACGGGTCGGGGCACGAAGGTCGGCGCGACCACGACCCACGGGCCATTGTATCGGGAGCTCACGTGCCAGCCGCCGTTCGCGAAGGCCCAGTACTGGCCTCCGTAGAAAAAGAGGTTGGCGGGGGCGGCCGGCACGTACTGGACGGCGCGGACCTCGGGAACCACGACGAGCTGAGGCGGCGCCGGCAGGTGGATGCCGATGTCGATCTGGACCTGGGCGTGGGCAGGCGCCACCAGCACGACGGCCAAGAGCGCGACGATCCATGCGTACATGAAGCCTCCTCCTGTCTGGCTCACTCTCATTGTGCCGTCCAGCCTCCGTCGATGACCAGCTCGCTGCCCGTCACGAACCGCGACTCGTCGGAGGCGAGGTAGAGCACGCCGTAGGCGATCTCCTCGGCCTCGCCGTAGCGGCCGAGGGGAATGCGCGAGACCATGCGCTCGCGGGTGGCGGAGTCGGCGCGGCGTCGTTCCGTCATGGGCGTCACGATGGGGCCGGGGTGCACGGAGTTGGCGCGGATGCGCTCCTTCGCGTACTGGAGCGCGGTGAGCTTGGTGAGCAGGCGTACCGCGCCCTTGGAGGCCTGGTACTGCGGGCTGCTATCGTCCATGCCCACCAGCCCGAGCTGCGAGGAGATGTTCACGATCGAGCCGCCGCCGGCGCGGCGCATCGCCGGGATCGCGGCCCTGGTGCCGAGGAAGACGCCCTTCGCGTTGACGTCCATGACGCGATTCCAGTCCTCGAGCGTGGTGTCCTCGAGCCGGCCGGCGCCGCCGATGCCGGCGTTGTTGACGAGGACGTCGAGCCGGCCGAAGCGGCTCGCCGCGGCCGCCACCGCGCGCTCCCATTCCGCCTCGCTGGTGACGTCGAGGTGGACGAAGGCCGCCTCGCCGTCCGTCGCGACCAGCTCGGCCTCGACCGCCCGACCCTCGGGGTCGAGGACGTCGCCGAGGACGACGCGCCCCCCTTCGCGGGCGAACAGGCGGGCGGTGGCGGCGCCGATCCCGCGCGCGCCGCCGGTGATGAGGGCGACCTTGCCCGCAAGTCGGGATGCCGTCACGTGAGCGACGTCATCTTGAGCCCGATGATGCCCGCGATGATCAGCCCGACGAAGAAGAAGCGAGCGTAGCTGGCCTCATCGCCGAACGCCAGGACCCCGATGAAGAAGGTGCCGACGGCGCCGATGCCGGTCCACACCGCGTAGGCGGTACCGATGGGGATCGCCCGCTGCGCGAGCATCAAGAACCCACCGCTGGCCACCATGGAGATTATGGAAAGAGTGAGCCAGCCCGCGTGCACCCCCTTGTCCGTCCAGGCCAGCTTGAGTCCAACCGGCCAGCCCAACTCGAACAATCCCGCGACGACCAGCATGATCCACGCCATCCGCCACCCCCCGCCCCGCTCTGATCCTGTAACTCGGAACCTACCACAGAACTCCCGAAGGCTCAGGCCCGGGTGGCCCCGGTCTCCGCGTCCGGCACGGCCCGGAGGCGCGGCAGCGGCGAGCCGAGAATCACCAGCGCCTGGATGAGGAAGCCCAGGGCGCTGACGATGATCGCGCACTCGAGGCCGCAGACCACGCCGATGGTCCCGCCGATGGCCGCGCCGACGGGCCGCGCGCCGGTCGAGCCGGTCATGACGAGGGCCGAGACGCGGCCGAGCAGGTGTTCGGGCGTCACGGTCTGGCGTAGCGTGATCTGGCTGATGGTCCAGAGGAGCGGCCCGGCGCCGAAGAGGAAGAAGGCCGCGCCCGCGAGAAGCACGGAAGGCAACCAGATCGTCGCCGTCATCAATGCCGCCGCCGCTACCGAGACCACCGGGCCCGCACTGAGGGCCGCGCCGAACGACATACGCCGCATGAGCCGCGGCGCGAGCATGGCCCCCGCGAGCATGCCGGCGCCGTAGCCGGCCAGCGTGGTGCCGATTCCCGAGGCGTCCAGCCCGAGCGCATGCACGGCGTAAGGGACGTACGCCGCCTGGAGAGCGAACCAGGCGCAGTTCCACACCACCGCGGTGAGGAGGACGGGGCGCAGCAGCCGGTGACTCCACACGAATGCCGCGCCTTCCCGGAGGTCGCGCAGGACATGACGCGGCGGCAGCACTGGGCGCGCCGGCTCGGGCACACCTGCGAGAAGGAGCACGGCGAGCGCGGAGAGCGCGGCGGCGAGAACGAAGGCGATGGAGGCGCCCGCCCAGGACACGAGCGCCCCCGCCACCGCGGGCCCCGCCGCGAAGGCCGCGCTGCGCGCGAGCTCGAGGCGCCCGTTCGCCGCGGCGAGCCGCTCGCGCGGCACCAGCGC
>JBKPCP010000022.1:0-22124 GCA_046727475.1 Actinomycetota bacterium
TGCGGTGCTGGCTGCGGCGACGGTCGACAGGACTGCCACTCCGATCGCCCCTCCCAGCTCGTGGAACGTATTGATGACCGCAGACGCCAGGCCGGCCTCGCGTTGGTCGACATTGGCGAGGGTCGTCGTGGTGGCCACGACGAAGGCCGGACCAAGGCCGAAGGCAGCGATCACGAGTCCTGGCAGGAAGTCCGTGTAGATGTCGGATTCCACGGAGACGCGAGTGAGCAGCGCCGCACCCGTCGCCGTGAGGAGGAACGCGGCAGCGGCGACCGGTCGGCCCCCGAGCCGCCCGATCAGGTGGGCGCCAACCTGCGCGCCCACGCCGATCGCCACCGCCGCCGGCAGAAAGATCAGGCCTGTTTTCAACGCACTGACACCCAAGGCGTGCTGGAGGTACAGCGTGGAGAGGAAGAAGAATCCGACCAACAGGCCGGTGGCGACCAGCATGATGAACGTGCCGGAGACGACTGGCCGGCGGGTGAGCAACTCGACCCGCATCAGGGGAGCTGCGACCGTCCGCTCGATCATCACGAAGCCGGCGTAGAGCAGTAGACCTGCCGCGATCGGCGCCAACGTGCCGGTCGCCGTCCAGCCGGAATCCCCGGCCTCGACGAGCCCGTATACCAGCAAGGCGGTCGCAAATGTCACGACAATTGCGCCCGCCACGTCCGGGCTGCCCTCGCGCGGCCGGCGTCGATCGGCGGCCACCGTGGCCGGAATGGCCGCGAGGATCGCCAAGCCGACTGGCACGTTGACGAAGAACACCCACTCCCAACCCGGCCCGGACGTGAGAACGCCGCCCAAGAGCACTCCGACCACGGCACCAGACCCGCCGATGCCGGCCCAGACGCCGAGAGCCCGGTTGCGCTCGGCACCGTGGAAGGTGGTGGTGATGATCGACAACGCCGCCGGGGACAGGAGCGCCGCGCCAACCCCTTGGGCCACCCGTCCGACGATCAGCGTCGTCTCGTCGACGGCAAGGCCGGAGGCAAGTGAAGCGATAGTGAAGACAGTGAGCCCGGCGAGCAGGACGTTGCGCCGTCCGAGCACGTCCGCGAGCCGGCCGCCGAGCAACATCAGGCCGCCAAACGTGAGCACGTATGCCGTGACCACCCAGGTCAGCCCCTCACGCCCGGCGGCAAGGTCGGCACCGATGCTCGGCAGCGCAACGTTCACAACGGTCACGTCGACGATCAGCATGAACTGCGCGAGGCACAGCAGAACGAGGGCGAGCCAGCGGCGCCGGTCCGCCGGCCCCTCGACGGCGGCCGGGACGCTGTACGTGGATGGCTGGGAGCTCGTGGTCATGAGCATCAGCCTATACGATAAGCCGAACACGTATGTACGGGTTAGTGATGGTGAGCACCGTGACCGAAGGCGAGAAGTACCAGCACCCTCTGTTTGCCGGCGTCTACGTTCGGCTTGCCCGCATCGCCGAGCGACAGGGCGCAGCTGCGCATCGAGACCGGCTGCTGGACGGCCTGACCGGCCGGGTAATCGAGGTCGGCGCCGGCCCCGGCACCACGTTCCGGCACTATCCCCACACGGTCGGCGAGGTCATCGCCGTCGAGCCGGAGGACAGGCTGCGTGCCCACGCCGAGCGGACCGCATCCGAAGTGCCTGTTGCCATCACGGTGGTGGCCGGCCATGCCGAGGAGCTGCCCGCGGCCGACGGCTCGATGGACGCGGCCGTCACCTCGCTGGTGCTCTGTTCGGTGCCCGCCCCGGCAACGGCGCTGGCGCAGATCGCACGCGTTCTGAAGCCAGGCGGAGAGTTTCGCTTCTACGAGCACGTCCGTTCGCCGCGGCGCGTGGTCGGACTCGCCCAGGACCTCATCGCTCCGCTGTGGTCGCTCGCGGCAGGAGGTTGTCATCCCAACCGCGACACAGCGGCCGCCATCCGCTCTGCCGGATTCCGCATCGAGGAGCTCGACCGCATCCCGTTCGGACTCACCCACATCCTCGGCCGCGCCCGCAGACCGGGCGCCCGGTGAGTTCCGCAGGGACGGAGAAGGCGCCGACGACGTCCGGGCCGAGTGGGATCATCTACCTCGGCAGGCGCTGAGAGCACACAGGAGGTCAGCCATGGTCAGCCCCCAGTCGTCCGGCGAGCTCGACAGCAGGTTCAGTGACCCGGATTCCGCGGCCACATCGTGGCCGGATGCGGTGCGCGTACTGGAGGAGGCCGAACTGTATTGGTTGACCACGGTTCGGTCTGATGGCCGGCCGCATGTGACTCCGCTGATCGGGGTGTGGCAGGACGGGGCTGTGCATTTCTGCACCGGGCTGCGGGAACAGAAGGCCCGCAACCTCGAACGCAATCGGCAGGTCGCGGTCACCACGGGGAGCAATGCCTGGGCTCGGGGTATCGATGTCGTCGTCGAGGGCACGGCAGTTCGAGTGACCGACCATGGGGCGTTGCAGGGATTGGCTGACGCCTACGAGGCCAAGTACGGCAGTGACTGGCACTTCGATGTCGGCGACGGCGTCTTCGTATCGGAAGGGGATGCCGCCGCGGTGTTCCGGATAGAGCAGAACAAGGTGCTCGCCTTTGCCAAGCACCCGCACGCCCAGACAACCTTCCGGTTCACCAAGCGCTGACTGCCCCACCCTCGGACCGTTACGGGCCCACCCTGCCGTCGATCCGCTCGTGCAGCAGGTGGCGCACCAACCCGAGCAGCGACAGCGTGGAAGGCTCCACGGCGCGGCGGGCAAGGTCGGCGGCCTCGAGTCCTGAGCGCTCACACCTTGGGGCGTTCATGACCGTCCGGCCGGCACCGGCGTTGGCACCGGTTCTGCGGCCGGCTCTCCCGGGCCCGCCGGCGCCGGCAGTCTGAGTCGCTTGAGCAGCAGGGCGTTGACGGCGACCAGCAAGCTGGAACCGGACATGGACAGGGCCGCGATCTCCGGCCGCAGCACCAAACCGATCGAAGGCTCGAAGACGCCGGCTGCGATGGGCAGTGCGATGGCGTTGTAGCCGATGGCCCAGCCGAGGTTCTGCCGCATCTTGCGCAGGGTGCCCTTGCCGATGCTCAGTGCGATCGGTACGTCCAACGGATCGGACCGCATCAGGACGACGTCGGCGGTCTCGATCGCAACGTCGGTGCCGGCGCCAATGGCGATACCGAGGTCGGCCTGGGCGAGGGCGGGTGCGTCGTTCACGCCGTCGCCCACCATGGCGACCCGCTTGCCGCCAGACTGGAGTTCCGCGATCTCGGCCGACTTGTCACCGGGCAGCACCTCAGCGATGACGGTGTCGATGCCGAGCTGGTCGGCGATCCGCTTGGCGGTCGCCTCGTTGTCCCCGGTCAACATGACCACTTCGACGCCAGCATCGTGCAACGCGGCGACGGCGTCCCGAGCAGTGTCACGTGCGGCGTCGGCCAGGGCGATCACCCCGACGGCGCGGCCGTCGACCGCGACCAGCACCGCGGTGCGGCCGGCTTCGGCCAGCTCGTCCCGGCGCGCGGAGAGTGCGCCGAGGTCGATCTCTTCGTCGGTCATGAGCCTGCGGTTGCCGACGAGGACGCGTCGCCCGTCGACCGCGGCCGAGGCGCCGTGGCCGGCCACATTGCGGAAGCCGGATGCAGCAAGCCGGCGGGCACCGGCGTCCTCGGCGTGGCTGACAATGGCCCTGGCCAACGGATGCTCGGACTCACGCTCGACCGCCCCCGCCAGGGCCAGCACCTCCTCCTGGTCGAGACCGTCGGCGACGACGTCGGTGACCTCCGGCTCGCCCCGGGTGAGAGTGCCGGTCTTGTCCATCACCACTGTGTCGATGCGGGCCGACGTCTCCAGCCCCGTGGCGTGCTTGAACAGCACGCCCCGCCTGGCCCCGAGGCCGCTGCCCACCATGATCGCCGTGGGGGTTGCCAAGCCCAGTGCATCCGGGCAGGTGATCACGACGACGGTGATCGCGAACAGCAGCGCCTCGGTCACCGGTCGCCCGACGGCCAACCAGGTCAGGAACGTCGCCGTTCCCGCGACAAGTGCGACCAGCACCAGCCAGAATGCGGCCCGGTCGGCCAGGCGCTGCCCGGGGGCCTTGGAGTTCTGTGCCTCCTGCACCAAGGCGACGATCTGCGCCAAGGCGGTGTCTGAACCGACCTTCGTGGTGCGAACCCGCAGCGTGCCGGTCGTGTTCACCGAGGCACCGATCACCTGGGCGCCGGGTGCCTTCGGCACTGGCATGCTCTCGCCGGTGACCATGGACTCGTCGACCTCGGACTCGCCCTCCTCGACGGCGCCGTCGACGGGGACCTTCGAACCCGGACGCACCAGCAGCAGATCGCCCACCTGCACGTCAGACGTCGACACCTCTATCTCATGCCCGTCACGCAGGATGACCGCCTTCGGTGGCGCGAGCTCCAGCAGGCTGCGGATGGCGTCGTTGGCACCGCCGCGGGCCCGCATCTCGAACCAGTGCCCGAGAAGGACGAACGCCGTCAGGACGGTGGCGGCCTCGTAGAACACCTCGCCGCCCCCGGTCAGGGTGACGCCAACGCTGTACAGCCATCCCGCGCCGACCGCGACGGCGACGAGCACCATCATGTCCAGCGTGCGCGCCCGCAACGCGCGGTAGGCGCCGTCGAAGAAGATCCAGGCCGAGTAGAACACGACAGGCAGGCTCAGCAGCAGGCTGAACACGTCATCGCGAAGCCCGAACGGCGCGTCTGCGTCGAAGCCGAGCACGTCTCTCCCGATCGGTGACCACAGCAGGATCGGCACCGACAGGATCGCCGCGACCAGGAACCGGTTGCGCATGTCCCGCACCATGTCGTCCATCGACATCCCGCCGTGGTGGACGCCGTGGCCCATCGCCTCCTCTGGGGCCGGTGTTGCGTGGTGGCCGGCCGCGGCGTGATGGTTGTGTCCCGCCGGGTCGACCATGGGGTCGCAAATGTGGCGGGGAACCGACAGCCCGGCGCAGTGAAAGCCGCAGTCACGGATCCATCCGGCCAGCTCGGCGACGGATGTCTGCTCGGGGTCGTAGGTGACGGTCGCGGTCTGAGCCACCGGGTTCGCTTCGACGGTCAGGACACCGGTCCGCCTGGTGAGGACCGATTCGGCGATCGACTTGGACGAGGCCCAGTAGACGCCCGATACGTCGAGGACGGCGGTTCGGGTCATGCGGGTCTCCTCCGACTCAGCGTGGGGGTGCTGCGGCTGCTAGGCCGGCCACAAGATGACGGGGTGCCGAGGGGCACAGGAATCGCCTTCTCACGCGATCGTGCGCTCAGGCGCGGGCCGCGGCTGCCCGGCAGTGGTGCTCGCCTTCGGCGTTTCCTCGAGCGACACGGCGCGGAAACGGCGCAGCCGCAGGCTGTTGGTGACGACGAACACCGACGAGAACGCCATCGCCGCTGCCGCGATGAGCGGGTTGAGCAGGCCCGCGACGGCCAGCGGGATGGCCGCGACGTTGTACGCGAACGCCCAGAACAGGTTGCCCTTGATCGTGGCCAACGTGCGCCGGGACAACCGGATCGCGTCGACCGCGACCCGCAGGTCGCCGCGGACCAGCGTGAGATCGCTGGCCTCGATCGCGACGTCGGTGCCGGTGCCCATCGCGATGCCGAGATCGGCCTGGGCCAAGGCGGCGGCGTCGTTGACGCCGTCGCCGACCATGGCCACGACGCGGCCCTCGGACTGCAGGCGTCGGACGACCTCGACCTTGTCGGCCGGAAGAACTTCGGCGACGACCTCCTCGATCCCGACCTCGGCCGCGATCGTGCGGGCGGCGCGTTCGTTGTCACCGGTCAACAGGATGGGACGCAGCCCGAGCTCCTGCAGTTCGGCGACTGCGCGTGCGCTGGTCGGCTTCACCGTGTCGGCGACCACGAGCACGCCGCGCGGCGTGCCATCCCAGCCGACGGTGATCGGGGTATGTCCGGCGGCTTCCGCGTCGGTCCGCACGCCCACGAGCCGGTCGTCCGGGTGCAATGCCCACTCGTCGGCGAGCCAGGAGGCGCGACCGGCCACGACTGCGTGCCCGTCGACGACACCCTGAACGCCCAGGCCTTGCGTGGACCCGAACCCGTCGACCGGGGGTAGCTCGCCGACGCGCTCGCGGGCGCTGGAGGCGATCGCGGCGGCGATCGGATGCTCCGAGGCGTTCTCGACGGCTCCAGCGAGCCGCAGCAGGTCGGCCCGATCGACACCGTCGGCCGGTACGACGTCGACGAGGCGCATCCGGCCGGTGGTGACCGTGCCGGTCTTGTCCAACACGATGGTGTCGACGCGGCGGGTGGACTCGAGGATCTCCGGGCCCTTGATCAGGACGCCGAGTTGGGCGCCACGGCCGGTGCCGACCAACAGGGCCGTGGGCGTCGCCAGTCCGAGCGCGCAGGGGCAGGCGATGATCAGGACGGCGACCGCAGCGGTGAAGGCGGCCTCGGACCCGGCACCTGCACCGATCCAGAACCCGAGGGTCGCCACCGCCAGGGCGATCACGACGGGCACGAACACGGCGGAGACGCGGTCGGCGAGGCGTTGGACCGGAGCCTTGCCGGACTGCGCCTGCTCGACTAGCCGAGCCATCTGAGCGAGCTGTGTGTCCTCCCCGATCCGTGTCGCACGGACGACCAGGCGGCCGCCGGCGTTCACGGTGGCTCCGGCGACGGTGTCGCCGACACCGACCTCCACGGGAACCGGCTCGCCGGTGAGCATGGACGCGTCGACCGCCGACGAGCCGTCGACCACCTCACCGTCGGTGGCGATCTTCTCCCCGGGTCGCACGACGAACAGGTCACCGACGCTCAGCTGGTCGACGGGAACCCGCAGTTCGCGGCCGTCGCGAATGACGGCCACGTCCTTGGCGCCCATCTCCAGCAGCGCCCGCAGTGCAGCACCGGAGCGTCGCTTGGCACGGGCTTCGAAGTATCGGCCGGCCAGCATGAACACCGTGACCGCGGCGGCTACCTCGAGGTACATCTCGTCCGCGCCACTCCCGCGGGCAGGGAACAGGTCGAACGTCATGCGCATCCCGGGCATACCCGCTTCGCCGAGGAAGAGCGCGTACAGCGACCAGCCGAACGCGGCCAGTACTCCGACGCTGATCAGCGTGTCCATGGTCGCGGTGCCGTGCCGGGCGTTGGCCCAGGCAGCCCGGTGGAACGGCCAGGCGCCCCAAACGACCACAGGCGCGGCCAGGGTCAATGACAGCCATTGCCAGTTGTCGAACTGCAGCGGCGACACCATCGCCAGCACCAGCACCGGCAGGGTCAGGGCGGCCGAAAGCAGCAGTCGGCGCCGCAGCGCGGCGGCCTCGGCGTCGTCCGACGGCTCGTCGTCGCCGCCGGCCTGCCGGTCCGGCATCTTGCGGGGCGGTCGGGCCGTGTAGCCCGTTGCCTCGATGGTCGCAATGGCGTCTTCGACGCTGATGTCGTCCGGCAGGAGAACCTGAGCCTTCTCGGTCGCGTAATTGACGTTGGCTTCGACGCCGGGCATCCGGTTGAGCTTCTTCTCGATCCTTGCGGCGCACGACGCGCACGTCATGCCGCCGATCTGCAGCTCCACCGTGCCTTCGGCCGTGCCCGTCGTCATGGCGTCACGTCCACCGTGAACGGCGCCGTCCGCACAGTGCCGTCGACGGAGAAGTCGAGGTAGAGCAGATAGCGACCCGGCGTGGGGAACGTCGCCATGAACGACAGCTCGTCCTCGTCGGGATGCACATGCAGGTACGCGAGATCGCCATCCCGCAGCGCGACCAGGTGCCCGCGGGCACCCAGGTACGGGTCGGGCGTCACCTCCTGCCCATCGCGGCTCACGGCGAACTCGACGCTCGACGCGCGACCCGCGACCGGAGCACCGGCGAGCTCGACCCGGAGATCGTCAACCTCCACCGCCGGCGAAGGTTCGGCAATCGGGCGGGGTGCGTATGGGTCGCCCGCGACATGGACCGACACCCCGAGCGTCAGGGCCTGTTCCGCCCCCGCCGGCACGAAGTCGGCGAAGACACGCCAGGCTCCCGGCAGCCGCAGATCGAGGTCGACGCTCCATTGGCCGTCGTCGTCGCGAACCGGGTGCACGTGCTGGAAGCCTGCGCCGTCCGTGCGGACCGCGATCAGGTGCAACTCCTTCTCGTGCTCGACCTCGTAGTCGGTCAGCGCCTGGCCGTCGGGGCGAAGCACCTCGAAGGTGAACGTGCCGCGACCCGCGAGGAGCGTGGCCGACCGCGTCACCAGCGTGTAGCCGTCCTCGGTGGCCGTGAGCCCTCCCATGACGTCACCCTCTTGATCGTTGTCCGACGCCGTGCTGTCGGCATGCGCCTCGTCCTGCTCAACCGAATGGTCCGCCGCTTCCAGCTGGTCCGACGTGTCGGCATCCACTGGTCCGGCGGCCGTCCCGACGCCGTAACCGGCGGCGAGCACGACCGCCAATGCGGACGCGAACGCGCTCAGCCGGGCGGTCGTATTCATCCGGACGCTCCGGCGGACACTCCGACGAGCACGTACCCGGCCTCGTCGACCGCGTCGCGGACGTCGGTCTCCGAGAGCGGCGCCTCGCTGGTCACCGTCACCCGGGACTGCCCGTTGGGAACGAGGTCGATGCTGACGCCGGTGACGCCGCCGAGCTTGCCGATCTCTTCGGTCACTGCCGAGACGCAATGCGAGCACGTCATTCCCGAGACGGCGTACGTCGTTGTCGACATCGTGGTTCTCCTGGATGTGAGGTAGTGATCTCGAACGTCAGGACCGGACCAGGCGGGCGATCGCGTCGGAGGCCTCCTTGACCTTCGCGTCCGCTGCGCCGCCGCCCTCCGCAATTGCGTCTGCGACACAGTGCGACAGGTGGTCCTCCAGCAACGTGAGCGCGACGGACTCCAACGCCCGCGTGGCCGCGGAAACCTGCGTCAGCACGTCGATGCAGTAGGTCTCGTTGTCGACCATGCGCTGGAGCCCGCGCACTTGGCCCTCGATCTTGCGCAGCCGCGTGAGCACGGCGTCCTTGTTCTCGATGTAACCGGTCATCGCGTCTCCTTCGTTGAGTACTTTGTAACCCCCAGGGGGTATGGTTGTCAACCCCTGCCCCCTAGGGGTATAACGCGGCTAACCTGTGGTCGGCGTGCCGCAGCGGCCATGCTTCAGCGCATCCGGAGGACGGCGACACCGTCGACACGGTCCGCCGACAGGTCGCTCAAGGCCTGATCGGCGCGGTCCAGGCCGTAGGCCGTCGTCGTGATGCGCAGTGGAGTCCGGGCGGCGACATCGAGGAAGGCACGGCCGTCGTCGCGGGTGTTGGCCGTGACGCTGCGCAGCGTTCGCTCCTGGAAGAGATGACGCTGGTAGTCGAGGGCGGGCACGTCGGTGAGGTGGATGCCTGCGATCGCAAGCGTTCCGCCGCGGTCGAGAGCCTCCAGGGCAACGGGAGCGAGATCGCCGACCGGTGCGAACAGGATCGCCGCATCCAATGGCTCGGGCGGGCGGTCGTACGCGTCACCGGCCGACGCTGCTCCCAGCTCGAGGGCAAGGCGGCGGGCGGCTGCGGAACGTGTCAGTACGTGCACCGTCGCGCCACGCGCGATCGCGACCTGGGCCGTGATGTGTGCCGAAGCACCGAAGCCGTAGATGCCCAGCCGACCACCGACCGGGAGGTCCGTCCGGAGCAGTGCCCGGTAACCGATGAGTCCGGCGCAGAGCAGGGGCGCGAGTTTCTCCGGATCATCGTCGTCGGGCAGGGCATAGACGAAGGCCACCGGCGCAGCGACATAGTCGGCGAAGCCCCCGTCGGCGTCCCAGCCGGTGTACCGCGACTCCGGGCACAGGTTCTCCGAGCCTCGTCGGCAGAACCGGCACGTGCCGCAAGTGTGACGCAACCATGGGACTCCCACGCGCGACCCGATCGCGACCCGATCGGTTCCGGCGCCGTGTGCGACGACGCGGCCGACGACCTCGTGGCCGGGCACGGTTTCCGGCCGGCGAGGCGAGAGATCGCCTTCGGCCAGGTGAAGGTCGGTCCGGCAGACGCCGCATGCCTCGACCTCGACGAGTACGTCGCCAGGACCGGGCTCCGGCACCGGGAGCGTCACGCGGGCGAGCGGCCCGGTCGGCATCGGCCCGGGGTCACGCACCACCCACGCTGACATGGTCTCCGGCACCTGAGGCACGTCGGCACCATAACGCCCATCGAGCGCGTCACAGGGTTGTAAGGGTCGAGCTTGCCACCGTCGGGCCACGATAGGGTCCGAGCCCATCCACCGACCGAAGGTCTCCTCCCGATGCCGCGCCAGACCCTTGCATTCGTCGTGGCAGTCTCGACGGCCGTCGTCCTCGTCTCGTGCGGGGGCGGCGAACCGGAACCTTCGGCCACCGTGGCGGGGCCTGGCACGTCGTCGCCCACCGCTGAGCCGATGACGACAGCTCCGGCCTCGACGCCGCCGCCGGCGGCGGAACCGGTGCCCGACGTGCTGAATTTCACCGCTGAGACAGTCACCGGCGCCCAGTTCGACGGTGCGAGCCTGTCCGGGAAGCCTGCCGTCCTGTGGTTCTGGGCCCCGTGGTGCCCGGTGTGCAAGCGGGGCGCCGAAGGCGTCAACGCGGCAGCGGTGGAACTGGGCGACAGCGTGACCTTCGTCGGCGTCGCAGGTCTGTCCGGAAGTGTCGATGAGATGCGGGCCTTCGTCGAGGACGCCGATGTCCAGGGGTTCTCGCACATCGCCGACGTGGACGGCGCCGTGTACACGCGGTTCGAGGTGACGCAGCAGGACACCTTCGCGTTCATCACCGCCGACGGGACCGTCGAGACGGTCGACGGGTACGGGAGCGACCCCGACATCGTCGGGATCGCCCGCGAACGCTTCGGCCTGTGACCGACACGCTGCTGCTGGCGGCCACGGCGGGCATGGTCGCGGCGTTCAACCCGTGCGGCTTCGCGCTGCTTCCGGCGTATCTCACCCTGCTCCTCGCAGGCGACGGGTCCGTCCGCCGTGCGCTGGCCGCGACCGCGGCGATGACCAGCGGCTTCGTCGCAGTGTTCGGCGCGTTCGGGCTCGTCGTCGTTCCGCTCGCCCTCTCGCTGGGTACGTACCTGTCCTGGGCGACGGTCGTGGTCGGCGTCCTGCTGGTGCTGCTCGGAGTCTGGTTGCTCACTGGCCGCGAGGTCGTCCTGCGACTGCCACTTCTCCGTGGCGCGGCGCCCACCGGGGGACCGGCGTCGATGGTGTTCTACGGCGTCGCGTACGCCGTCGCTTCGCTGTCGTGCACGGTCGCACCGTTCCTCGCGGTCACCACCAGCACGTTCCGAGCCGAGAGCACGGCGGCCGGCCTCGCCGTCTTCGTGGCGTACGCGCTGGGCATGGGGGTCGTGGTCGGAGTGCTCGCCGTCTCGGTCGCCTTGGCCCGCGACGGATTCGTGAACCGGATGCGTGGTGTCATGCCGTACGTCAACCGGGTGAGTGGTGCCCTGCTGGTGCTCGCAGGCACGTACGTGGCGTACTACGGGGTCTACGAGCTGCGCCAAGCAAGCGGCGACATCGCCGAGGACCCAGTGGTCGGCGCCGCGACCTCGGTGCAGGGCGCGATCGCTCGCTTCATCGACGACCGCGGGCCCTGGGTCTTGCTAGCCGGGCTGGTGCTGCTCGTGGTCGTCGGCCTCGGCATCCATGGGTCACGGCGGCGCAACAGGACGAAGGCGCGCCCCATCGGCTGACCCGGGCCGCCGCCGAGCGTGGTCCCGGTCACTGTGCTTAGCTGCGGCGCTCGAGCAGGATGGTGTCGCGCCAACGCCCGTCCAGCTGTGCGATCCGCTCGCGGACTCCGACGGTGCGGAAGCCGGCCCCGCGGTGCAGCGCCAGGCTGGCGGCGTTCTCCGGGAAGATCGACGTCTGCAGCGTCCACAGGCCGTCCTCGTCGGCGGCGCTGACCTGCTTGCGGAGCAGCGCCTTGCCGACGCCCTGCCCCTGGAAGGCGGCGGCGACATAGATCGACGTCTCCCCGACCCCGGCATAGCAGGCCCGCATCGACACGCGCGTGATGGCGGCCCACCCCGCCACGGCCCCGCCGGCATCCGCGACCCAGCGATGACCGGCGAGCCACTTGCGTCGGAGCACATGACGAGGCGGCACGCTTGTCTCAAAGGTGGCGTTGCGGGTGGCGATGCCCTCCGCGTAGATGCGGCGAACGTCTGCCCAGTCGTCGTCGTCGAGGGCCCGCACCGTGAGGTCAGCCGTTGGCGTCGTCATGGGCTCATTGTCCCGACGGACGAGGAACGCCCCCGTCGCCCTGGTGGCCGACGGGGGCGTCTGTCTGGGGCTGAAGATCAGAGCGGGCGGACGTTCTCCGCCTGTGGGCCCTTCTGGCCCTGCACGATCTCGAACTCGACGCGCTGGTTCTCATCGAGAGAGCGGTAGCCCTCGGTCGCGATCGCCGAGTAGTGGACGAACACGTCCGGCTCGCCGCTGTCCTGGGCGATGAAGCCGAAGCCCTTCTCGTTGTTGAACCACTTCACGGTTCCCTGTGCCATGTGCTGTGTCCTCCTGGGACGTTGTCGGATCCGCCTTGTGCGAATCCCACCGGCTGCTGCAACCGTGGTCCCGATCCGTGCGTGGCACGACGTACGAGAAACGCCCGCGATCTTGGAGTCCGCGGGCGTTCGAGAACGTGCGTGGAACTGCAACTGCAACAACTGGCGATAAGACTAGCAGTACCCAGTCGACCTGTGCCCGTAACCGGCCAGAAACCCGCGACGGAGATGCTGGCGTCGTCCTGACCGAACCCGGGACGGGGAGTCCGATGACATCGTCGTCGCGCCGGCACATCGCGCGCGCCATGCACGACAACCGGAAGGTCGGCGGCGACTGCTGCCGGTGGCAGCCGCAGCTTCGCGCGCAGGCCGGCTGAGAACTGTGTTGCCGGCTGCGGTCCATGGGCGAGAAGGTGGCCGTACCCCTCGCTGAAGGAGACCGCCTGTGCCGTCCGCGGTACGTCACATCACGATCGACTGTGCCGACGCGTACAACCTCGCGCTGTTCTGGGCCGATGCGCTCGGCGGCTCGCTGGCGCCCGACGACAATCCGGGGGATCCGCAAGCACTCGTCTCGACGCCGGACGGGCGCGTGACGCTCCTGCTGCAGAGGGTTCCGGAGAGCAAGACGGTCAAGAACCGGGTCCACCTCGACCTGCAGCCCCAGGGTGTGCGGCGCGACGACGAGGTGGAGCGCCTGTCCGGTCTCGGCGCCGCGATCGTCGGCGACCATCGGCGGCCGGACGGCACCGGCTGGGTCACGATGGCCGATCCCGAGGGCAACGAGTTCTGTGTCGAGCGCAGCGACCTCGAGCGGGTCGAGAGCCAGAGCTAGGTGGTACGTCCCGGCATCAGGGCAGCTTCCAGTCGACGGGCTCGGCTCCCTGCTCGATCAGGAGCTGGTTCGCCCGGCTGAACGGACGAGACCCGAAGAAGCCGCCGCGTGCAGACATCGGGCTCGGGTGCGCCGACTCGATGCAGGGCACACCGCCGAGAAGCGGCCGAAGGTTGCGTGCGTCACGTCCCCAGAGAATCGCGACGAGCGGCGTGCCGCGTGCGGCCAGACCCCGGATCGCCTCCTCGGTCACCTCCTCCCAGCCCTTGCCGCGGTGAGAGGCGGGCCGGTGCGGCGCGACCGTCAACGCCCTGTTGAGCAGCAGGACGCCGTGCTCCGCCCAGGGCGAGAGGTCGCCCGTGCTTGGCTCGGGTAGCCCCAGGTCGTCGGTGTACTCGCGGAAGATGTTGACCAGGCTCGCCGGCAGCGGCCGTACGTCGGGCGCGACGGAGAAGCTGAGCCCGACCGCGTGGCCCGGCGTGGGGTACGGGTCCTGACCCACGATCAGGACACGCACGTCGTCGAGCGGCTGGCGGAATGCTCGCAGGACGTTCTGCCCCGCCGGCAGGTACGTACGTCCCGCCGCGAGCTCGGCGCGGAGGAAGACGCCCATCGCGGCGACCCGGTCGGCGACGGGTTCCAGTGCGCGCGCCCAACCGGGGTCGACGAGCTCGTGCAAGGGTCGTGGCGGCATGTCGCCACACCCTAGTGGCGGAACTATCCCGGCTCGCCTCGACGTTTGCGGCGGGCCACCCACCCGACGTTCACGGCCGCGACGACCGCCAAGACGGCGCACACCAGTGTGCCACCCGGAGCGTCGGCGTTCCAGAACAGGATCGTCGCCACGGCGAAGATCACGAACCCGAACCCGGCCAGCAGCAGCCGCAGTGTCAAGGCGCTCCGCGCCGGCGGCGCGCCACCGATCCCGGCCGTCGGGTCGTGGTAGTCCTCGAGGCCCTGCTCGTAACGCTGCCGATCGGCGTCGCGCCGCCGTGCGTCCACATCGTCGATGTACCCAGGCGGGCGCACGCCAACTCCGGCCATCGGGGAGCAGGGTTGACCGCGCAGTATTAGTATGCTAATTATTAGCTATGACCACACCTCGGCAACGGCTCGTCGTACAGCGGTCGGGAGACGTGACGGGCGCATCGGACGACGTGTTCGTGATCGAGCAGAGCCTGGGATACCTCGTCAACGCGCTCGCCCGGGCGTTCGCACGGGCACTCGGCGACCGCATCAGGCCGCATGGGGTGACGCCGGCTCAATGGGCCGTACTCCTCGTCCTCTGGGCCGAAGACGGCCAGACGCAGACCGCCCTCAGCCGCCGGGTGGCAATCGAAACGCCGACCATGGTCCGCACGCTGGACCGCATGGAGCGGGACGGTCTCGTCGAGCGGAGGCGAGACCCACATGACCGGCGCCGAGTGAACGTCACCCTGACCGAACACGGCCGTTCACTCCGAGACGTCCTCGTGCCGTGTGCTGTGGCCGCAAACGAGGTGGCGACGAGTGGCATGGATCGCGATGAACGCCTCCAGGCAGTCGAATACGTGCGGCGGATGCTCGTGGCGCTGACGCCGCTCCAGCGAGAGGCGGGGTAGCCGTGGCGGGGCAGCGGTTCTCCAACAAGCAGATGCGCGACATGGAACGTCTCGCCCACCTGGCCAGCGCGCTGCTGGTGGCGGCCGTGGTCTACGCACCGTGGAGCGACTCGGCCATCGCGACCGGTGTGGTGCGGTTCGTCGTCTTCCCGGTGCTGGCTGGGTCGGGCATCGCCATGTGGCAGCTCCCGCGTCTACGGCGCTGGCTCAGGGTCCGCGCCGGGCGAGTCGGGCAACCGGCTGGTGCTCGCCGATAGCGGCGCCACCTCGCGGCGGGTTCGGTCCATCGCCTCTGTCCCCGACGCGGCGCCCGGCTCGCGTGTTCTCGACCCCGATCCCGACGCGACGGCCCAGGCCGGTGTCCGGCTGCTGACGATCGACCGGCCGGCTACGGCCAGTCCTCGCCACCTCCCGACGGCACGGTTCCGACGTCGGGTGGGATCGCCGACGACGTAGCCCACACCCTGAAGAGCCTCGGAATCGGAGTGGTCGGCACGCCGGCGCCCGACGAGGCCGTGTCGTGGGTTCCCGAGGAGTTCCGGCAGATGACTCCGGCCGTGCGGGCTGACCCGGCCGGTGCGCTGCCGATGCTCGCGGGCGCGTTCGCGCAGTACAGCGAGTCTCCAGAGGCCGCGATCGAGTCGGTGACCGGAGGGCCCGCGGACGAGGCGGTGCTCGGCGACCCGGCCCGGCCGGCCTGGGCGCAGATCCTCTTTGCGGTCACCGAGGACCGTCCGCGATGACTCCACCGGTCGAGCCGGGCGATACGGGTTAGAGATCCGGCGTCGGGGGTACTGCCGGCTCGGGCGCCGGGCCGGGGTTCGGGGGCAGCGGCCCCGGCTCGGGAGTCGGGGCCGGTGGCACCGGCCGTTCGGGGGCCGGTCCGGGTGGCATCGGCTCAGGCGGGCCGGGCACGGGCGGGCCGGGTTCCGGTGTCGGTCCAGGGTCAGGAGGCCGCGGTTCCTCCGGCGGCAGCGGCGGGAAAGGAGGCGTCGTCGTCATTCGAGTCCCATTCCCGTCGGGGCGCAGTCCGAATCCCGCGACTCCGACCAGAGAAGGCCGCCCGCGTCCGCTGAACGGGCTCTCCGGGTTACCGTCATGTCCGTGAGCACACCCATGACCGAGCCGCAACGGCTGGGGCCGTACCGCCTCGTCGAGCGCATCGGCGAGGGCGGCATGGGAGTGGTTCACCTGGGTATCAGCCCCGACGGCGACCTTGTGGCGATCAAAGCGTTGCGGCCATGGCTGGTCGGTGGGCACGACGGGCGCGAACGGTTCGGTCGCGAGGTTGCGGCGCTGCGCCGGGTTCGCGGAGACCGCGTCGCCCAGGTGGTCGATGCCGACGTCGAGAGTGACGTGCCGTACATCGTGACCCGCTACGTTCGGGGGCCGTCGCTCGAACGGGTCGTCCGCGACCATGGTCCGCTCAGCGCGGCTGCGCTCGGCCGCCTCGCCTCGGGTCTCGCGGCGGCGCTGGCCAGCGTCCACGCGGCCGGTGTGATCCATCGCGACGTGAAGCCGGGCAACGTTCTCCTCGCCGACGATGGTCCTGTCCTGATCGACTTCGGGGTGGCTCGGGCGGTGGACGAGACGCGTCTCACGGCGACCGGCCTGGTCATCGGGACACCCGGCTACCTCGCCCCGGAGACTGTCAACGGACGGGAGCCCTCGCCTGCGACGGACATCCACGGCTGGGCCGCCACGGTGGCGTTCGCGGCGACAGGACGCCCTCCCTACGGCACCGGTCCCGACGCTGTCGTGCTCGATCGCATCCGTAGGGGCGAGCACGACCTGGACGGCATCGAGCCGCGGCTGGCCGCGCTCCTGCACCGCGGGCTCGCGGTCGAACCCGACCGACGGCCGCTGCTCTCTGAGCTCCACCACCGGCTGGCCACGCCCGACGCAGACGCCAACTCGGTGGTCCTGCCCGCCGGGCCGACAGCACCGGTCCCGCGCCGGGCGGCGACCCGAGTCGACCTGCCACCGGTAGCACCGGCGCCGTCGCCGGTGCCCGCCGCTCCGTCGGCCATTCCACCGGTAGCGTCGCGCCCTCCGGTCGCCCGCAACGCACAGCAGTCGCAGCAGGCCCGTCCGAAGGTGGCGCCGCTGCCCGTGGCACCGCCCGAGCCGGCAGGTCAGGCTCTGCCGTTGCGGGAGTGGCCGGCGCGGTTGGCCGTCGGGGCCGCCGGGCTGTCCATCCTCATGCTGATCGGCGTGGCGCCGTACGTGGGTGCGTTCGTCCTGTTCGCGGCGACGGTCGTCGCGCGCGCAGCCTGGCGGATGAGGTGGCGCCTGCGCGAACGCCGGCTGGCCAGGGGAACCCAGCGGGGCGACCATTTGATCGCCGCGATCGGAACGCCGTGGGACCTCGTCCTGGTCGCGGCGCCCGCGGCGGCGCAGACGGCCTGGGTCGGCCTGTGCGGCTTCGTCGTCGGCGCCGCTGTGGGATTGAGCGAGCAGCCGAGCCCGCGGATGCCCTATCTCGCCGGCGGCGCGGTCGCGCTCCTACTCATGTGGTTCGGGCCAGGGACGGCGAGGGTCCGCCATGGCGTTCGGGTGCTGGCGGCGCCGCTCGACCGCGACCCGCGATGGGCGTGGTCGGTGACCGGATTGTTCCTGGCACTCACCTGGGCACTTGTGCTGTGGTGGGACAGCTACGGCACGTCGTGGTGGCCCGGGACGGGCATCCCCAACCCGCTGGGGATGTGACCGCACGTAACCTCGTCTCCCGGTCCATGCGCGCCTGGGCGCGCTTACCCCTAGCATTCGCCTCGTTCCATCCGCAATCCGGACGGAGTGCCCGTGCGCCTGCGCCTCTCGCCTCGCGACACCGTGTTCTACGACTTGTTCGCCGCCTCGGCCCAGAATCTCCGCGACGGCGTCCGCCTGCTCGCCGAGGCCCTGGCCGACGACGCCGACCGGGTCAGCGTCGCCGCCCTGCTCAAGGACGTCGAGCACAAAGGCGACGAGCACACCCACGACATCATCCGCCGGGTCAACTCGACGTTCGTCACCCCGTTCGACCGCGAGGACATCTACCGCCTCGCGTCCGGCCTGGACGACGTGCTGGACGACGTGGAAGCCGTCGCCGACATGATCGTGCTCTACCGCATCGGTGACCTGCCGACCGGTGTCGCCGACATGGTCGACGTCCTGGACCGGGCCGCCGAGCTGACCGCGGAGGCGATGCCGCGCCTGCGCACGATGGGCGACCTGCACGACTACTGGATCGAGGTCAACCGGCTGGAGAACCAGGCCGACCAGGACTACCGGAAGCTGGTGGCCAGGATCTTCTCCGGCGAGTACGACGCCCTGACGGCCTACAAGCTCAAGGACGTCGTCGACACCCTCGAGTCGGCAGTGGACGGCCTCGAACTCGTGGCCAACGTCGTCGAGCAGATCGCACTCAAGGAGTCCTGAGCCTTGGAGCTCGGACTCATCATCGCGGTCATCGTTGTCGCGTTGTCGTTCGACTACACGAACGGATTCCACGACGCCGCCAACGCGATCGCCACCTCCGTCTCCACCCGGGCGCTGACGCCGCGCGCGGCCCTCGTCATGGCGGCGGTGATGAACCTGTTTGGCGCGTTTCTCGGCACCGGCGTCGCTCAGACCGTGGGGTCGGGGATCGTCGACCTTCCGACCGAGGACTCCAGCCTGGTGATCGTCCTCGCGGCACTTCTCGGCGCGATCGCGTGGAACCTCATCACCTGGTGGTACGGGCTGCCGTCCTCGTCGTCACACGCACTGATCGGCGGGCTGGTCGGTGCCACGCTGGCGGCGGCCGAAGTCGTGCAGTGGTCGGGCGTTGTCGAGAAGGTCCTGATCCCGATGGTGATCTCGCCGCTCGTCGGCTTCCTCCTGGCGTACGGGCTCATGACGGCCATCCTGTGGGCATTCCGGCGTCGCAACCCGGGCCGGGTCAACCGTGGGTTCCGCATCGCCCAGACCCTCAGCGCCGCCGCCATGGCGCTCGGGCACGGCCTGCAGGACGCCCAGAAGACGATGGGGGTCATCACGCTGGCGCTAGTGGTCGGCGGCTACCAGATCGGGTTCGACGTGCAATGGTGGGTGATCGTGCTGTCTGCCTCGGCACTGTCCGCGGGCACGTACGCCGGCGGATGGCGGATCATGCGGACTCTGGGAAGGCGCATCGTCCATCTCGATCCGCCACGCGGGTTCGCCGCCGAGACGACCGCATCGTCGGTGCTCTATACGACGGCCTTCGTCTTCCACGCCCCGATCTCCACGACCCAGACGATCACCTCGGCGATCATGGGGGTCGGCGCGACCAAACGGGTGTCGGCCGTCCGATGGGGAGTCGCCAGCAACATCGTCACCGCGTGGGTGCTCACGATTCCGATGGCCGGCCTGGTCGCAGCCATGTGTTACTGGCTGCTGCACGCGCTCCCACGCCTATAGCGGTAGCCTTCGCGCTTCTTGTGGCGCTTCTTCGCGTCTTCTCAGGCGGGCGCTGTCAGCATGGGCCGCATGAGCGCCAACCGTGCTGAGATCGACGTGCTGGTGGTCGGCGCCGGTCCGACCGGCCTGGCGCTCGCGGCGCAGCTGCAGGCATTCGGCACTCGATTTCGGATCGTGGATCGTCAGCTCGACCGGGTGCGCGAGTCGCGGGCGCTGGCCGTGCAGCCGCGTACGTTGGAGGTTCTTGCTGGCTCCGGTGTGACCGACGAGATGGTCGCGTGCGGCAACCAAGCCGTCCGGCTGCAGATGCACTTCGGCGGCAGCGTCGTGCCGGTTCCGTTGTTCGACATCGGCATCGACGACACGGCCTATCCCTACCTCCTTTTCCTCTCGCAGGCCGAGACCGAACGCATTCTCGTTCGCCGGCTCGCCGAACACGGCGTCGACATCGAGCGTGGGGTCGAGCTGACACAGCTGCAACAGGGCGATGGTGTGGTGACCTGCCAGCTGCGCCGACGCGACGGGCACGAGGAGAGCGTCCGCGCCCGATCCGTGGTCGGCTGCGACGGCGCGCACAGCACGGTGCGGCAGGAAGCCGGGATTGCGTTCACGGGTGCGGCCTACCCGCAGACCTTCGTGCTGGCCGACGTCGAGGCCGACGGGATCGAGGCCGGCGCAGCGCACGTGTTCATTTCGCCGCGAGGAATGTCGTTCTATTTCCCGCTCGTCGCGCCGGCGACGTGGCGGATGCTTGCCATGCGCCCGCGAACCGACACCACACCCGTCGAGCAACCGGTCACGCTCGACGAGGTGCAGGCACTCAGCGATGCCTACACGGCGAGATCGGTTCGGGTGCGTGATCCGGTGTGGATGACAAACTTCCGGCTGCATAACCGAGGCGCCGCGCACTACCGATCAGGACGGGTCTTCCTGGCCGGCGATGCCGCGCACATCCACAGCCCGGCCGGTGCGCAGGGCATGAACACCGGCATCCAGGACGCAGTCAACCTCGGCTGGAAACTCGGTCTCGTCTCGACGGGTGTGGCCGATCCGGCGCTGCTGGACACATACGAGTCGGAGCGGGCGCCGGTCGGCCGCCGAGTCCTGCGGTTCACCGACCGGGCGTTCGGGGTGGCGACATCGACCAACACGTTGATGCGGTTCGCCCGCACTCGACTGGTGCCGCGGCTGGTGCCCCTCGTCGTTCGGTTCAGGAGGGGAAGGGCATACGGATTCCGGACCGTCGCCCAACTCGCGATCCGCTACCGGCGTAGCCCGCTTTCGGTGGAAGGGCCGAACCCGCCACGGCGGGGTCCCCGGGCCGGTGACCGGCTCCCAGACGCGCCCGTTCGCCGGAACGGAGAGGCCGACACACTTCACCGGGCGCTCGCCGGGCCGAGCTTTCAGCTGCTGCTGTGTGGGCCGGTCGCGACGTGGCGGACTCGGGCGGTCACCGAACTCACCGCGCAGTACGCCGGAAGAGTCCGCGTTCACCGCCTCACTCGGGACCCGGATGCCGACGCGCTGTACGACCACCGTGGTGACGCAATGCACCGTCTCGGCCTAGCCGAGGCACAGGCCGCCCACTACCTGATCCGGCCCGACGGGCACCTCGCGTATCGCGACGGCACCGACCTCGCCGGCCTGCGCGCCTATCTGAGTCGCTGGTTGACCTGACCCGTCTGAAGCGGCCACTGCCGGCGGTTCAGGGCCGAGGCCGCTCGCGCTCGGACGCGAGAAGGCCGAGCTGGCGGAGGCGAGCGTAGGTGTCTTCCAGACCCCAGGCATGCACGATTCGGCCGTCGGTGATCCGGAACATGTAGACCTCCGCGACATCGGTGAATCGGCGGCCGGTGGGCGGGTGGTCGAGCCAAGTACCGGTGTGGGTGCCTGAGCAGCTGAAGCGGCCGACGACCCGGTCACCATCCGCGAGGAGTTCGTCTATTCGGATGTGGATGTTGCTGAAGGAGTCCTGGAAGGGCTCGATCCACCGCCGCGCGGCAGCTGCGAGGTGTGGGTGGTAGAGCTCGTCGAGGACGTCCAGACGTCCGGCGTTCATCACCTCGTCGACCAGCCTGCGGATAAGCTGCTTGTTCGCTTCGAGGCTCATGACTCTGGAACTCAGGCCGCGACCTTGGGCGTGAAGAGCCCGGCCAGCCGGTCCATGGCCGCCGGCAGCAGCCGGTAGTAGACCCAGGTGCCGCGCCGCTCCGAGGCGATGAGACGAGCCTCGCGGAGGACCTTCAGGTGGTGGCTGATCGTCGGCTGGGTGAGCTCGAACGCGTCGGTCAGATCGCATACGCAGACCTCACCGCCGCTGGCCGCTCCGATCATCGAAAGCAGCCGCAGTCGCACCGGATCGGCGAGCGCCTTGAGCAGTCTCGAGAGATCCTCGGCCTCTGCGGAGTCCATGGCTTGCGTGACCAAGGGCGAGCAGCATGCCTGCGGTTCGGTCATCGGCTCCGCGGTCTGAATCGACATGAGTCTATATTGACAAAAATCGATCCAGGAGGCAAGCTGGTCCAAGGCATCGACATTCATCTATACAGGAGCACATCGCATGGACATCCAGAGCGTCCCAACGTCCCGCGAGGGCACGCCAGCGACGAATGAGCCGGTCGCGGTGATCGGCGCCGGGCCCGTCGGGTTGGCTGCCGCCGCGCACCTCGCCGAGCGCGGGATGGACTTCGTCGTCCTGGAGGAGGGCAACTCGCCCGGTGCAGCGATCGAGCAATGGGGCCATGTCCGGTTGTTCAGCCCGTGGCGGTTCGACGTCGACTCCGCAGCGAGGCGACTCCTCGAAG
>JBKPCP010000023.1:0-16880 GCA_046727475.1 Actinomycetota bacterium
CCGACCCAACGAGCCCGCATGTCCCGAACTCGTCGTCGCCACGGCGGGGAAGCCGCAATGCTCGAGTAGACGCGCCGAGCCGACATCCCACGCGTTGGGCATGACGAACAGTCCGTCGTCGTGCATTGCCCGGAAGCGGTCCGCGGTGCTCATGTGGGCCCGAGTCCGCGACCACCGTCGACGACGATGCGCTGACCAGTGACGAACCCTGCTCCGTCGGAGGCGAGGAAGCCCACGACGTGGGCGATGTCCTCCGGCGTTCCGATGCGGCCGGCGGGCACCGATGCGAGGTACGCGTGCCTAACGTCGACGGAGACGTCCGAATGACGCTCGACCGGGATGAAGCCGGGGGCGACGGTGTTCACCGTGATGCCGAACACGGCGAGCTCGCGAGCCCAGCTTCGGGTCAGGCCGATCTGTGCGCTCTTCGCCGTGGCGTAAGCCGATCTGCCCGGTGGCGGGAAGTCCGTCACCTCGGAGTCGATCTGAATGATCCGGCCGAACCGCCTCGCCTGCATGCCCGGGATCACGGCGCGGCCGAGCAATACCGGGCTCTTGACGAAGAAGTCGAGCTGGGCGAGATGATCACGCCAGCCAACCTCTGTCACGTCGGCCTCTGGCTGCCGGCCCGTCGCGTTCACCACCAGCACGTCGATGTCGCCGAGGCTCGCGCTCACAGCGGCAACGAGGCCGGCGACCTGCGGCTCGCTGGTGACGTCCGCGGGGAAGAAGTCGGCGATACCGCCGGCGTTCTTGACCGCATCGACTACCTCGACTGCGGGACCGTCGCGATGCAGGCCGTTGACCGCCACAGCAAGTCGATCGCGGCCGAGGCGCCGCGCGATGGCGGCGCCCAGTCCTCGCGAACTTCCCGTGACCAGGGCGACCCGCGGCTGCATCGACGACATGGCGCGATCATTCCAGCTGTGACGTGAAGACCCGCACTGACCACAGGAGTGCGCCGCGTCCGGTTCCGCGCTGGGTCAGCTCGGCAGCTTGGCGGCCAGCACGTCGATCGGCTTGATGTCCGGCGGCGAACTCAGCAGATCGTCGGCCTGGTCCATCAGTGCGGCAGCGATCGGGCCATCGAGGTGGGCCTGGCGGCCCTCGGGTCCGGGGAAGACATCGAAGATGCCGAAGGTGGCGTTGTCGATCTTGATGGCAAACCAGGCGACGGTGTCGTCCTCGGCCTCGGCGAGCGGCAAGGCGCTGTCCAGGAACGACGCAAGCGCGTCCTCTTTGCCCGACTTGGCGTTGAGTGTCGCAAGTAGACCTACGGTGACCATGTGTCGTCTCCTCGTCGATCGAAGGCCGCAAGGTGAACTCCGATGCGGCTACTCCAGAGACCGGACCTCGACCCGACACTAGACCTCCGTCTGTGGGGCGCTTCCAGCCACCAACGGCTACAGATGAGGGCCGTCGCGGGATGCTGCCGCACCGATTTGTCGCCCGCTGCCGTTGGGGGACTCGCCGCTTCAGCGAGTTGAAACCTCGTCATGGTCGGGCGGCGCGGGTCTTGAAGGTGGGGCGGTCCGACCGGTTCGCCGGTCCGGGCAGATCTGGTAGGCGTCCGCCCGTGCCCGGTGACCTTACCGGTCATACGATGAAATCACAGGACCGGTGCTGGCATTGGAGGTCAGCATGAGCGCACTGATCATCGTGCTTGGAGTCCTCGGCCTGGTCGCGATTGCGTTTGTATCGAGCGCTCGAGTCGTCCAGCAGTTCGAGCGAGGTGTCGTCTTTCGGCTTGGGCGGGTTCAAGAACCGGCCCGGGCCCCGGGACTGACCATGATCGTGCCGATAGTGGATCACCTCCGAAAGGTCAGCCTCCAAATCGTCACGATGCCGGTGCCCGCGCAGGAGGGGATCACCCGCGACAACGTGACCGTGCGGGTGGATGCGGTGGTGTACTTCCGGGTGCACGACCCGGTCCGAGCCACGGTCGAGGTGCAGGATTACGAGTTCGCGGTGTCGCAAGTCGCCCAGACCTCGCTGCGGTCGATCATCGGGAAGAGTGAGCTGGACGACCTGCTGGCCAATCGTGAAATGCTCAACCAGGGACTCGCGCTGATGATCGACAGCCCGGCGGTGGGCTGGGGTGTCGAGATCGACCGAGTTGAGATCAAGGACGTCGCCCTGCCCGAAACGATGAAGCGGTCGATGTCGCGGCAGGCCGAGGCCGAACGTGAACGACGCTCCCGCATCATCACAGCCGACGGGGAGTTCCAGGCATCGCAGAAACTCGCCTCTGCCGCCACCGTGATGGCAGACACACCGGCCGCGCTGCAGTTGCGGCTGCTCCAGACGATCGTCGAAGTCGCAGCGGAGAAGAACTCGACCTTGGTGCTCCCCTTCCCGGTGGAGCTGCTGCGCTTCCTCGACCAAGCCGCAGGGGGACTCGCCGATCGTTCCTCAGCCTCCGAGCTCCGCGACGTGAACGGCGCCGGCGAATCCGCGCCGGCCGCCCCTGCCCCAACGGAGGCCGCAATCACAAACGGGTCCCAGTTGCCCCCACAGGCGAATGCCGAACCGCTGCAGGCAGCACCGACGACGCCAGCCTGACAACCGCGCCACCGCGGGCTCGACCCGTTCTGCCTGATCCGGTAGAGGCCCCTGGGCCATTCAGGTCCTTCCGCGGCCGGGACAAGCTCGGCAGACGCCCGACGAGCGTCGCACCTTCGCGGCACGCCCGTCCGTCGGATGTCGCCGTTTGCGCTCCGGTGCCAAGGGGTGACCGATCACGGCACGTTCCTCGAGGCGGCGACTTCGTAATGGGCGGCGCGGAGGTCGCGCTCGATCAAGAACCGTTCGTCCTCGGGGTAGAAGACGGCGACCTCGTAGTCCTCACCGGCGAAGGCCTTGATGGCGTCGAGCGAGTCCCAGAGGGTGAACATCACGAACTCGGTGCGGTCGTCGACGTTGCGACGCAGCATCCAGACGCCGCGGTTGCCGGTGGTCTTGGCGTAGTCGTCGACGCCCGTTCCGCGCATGTAGCCCGCGTAGGCATCTGCGTCTGCTCGGCGGACGGACCCTGTCCAGATTCGGGCGATCATCTTTCCTCCTCGATCAGGACGCGGACGTCCCACGGACCGAGCGAGACCTCGTGGTCGCGCTCGATGATGTCGTCGGACAGGGCATCCCGCACGCCGACGGGCACGACGACGCCGGTGGGTGCCCATGACCAGTTGTGGAGGAACCGCAGCCGTCGGCCCTCGCCGGAGGTCGCCGAGTACACGGTCACCGATGCGGTGGCGACCGCGCGCCACACGTCGTCGGCCACCGGTACGAGCCATTCGACCAGGGCATGGGCGAGATCGGCGTCGGGCACCGTGCCGACCGTAGTGACGCGCCCCTCGCCGTGCGAGGCCGTCACGACGGCCGGCCAGGCGCCAACGAAAGGGTGCTCGTACTCGACGATCACCTCAGCCCCTGCGACGACCAGGCTGTCGGCCCACCCGGTGGCGTGGGCACCCGACGGCATGTCGAGGTCGCCGCCGACGGACCGCACCGGTACCGGGGCCGGGAGGTTGCTGAATTCCTGGTAAGACACCCCGGCTGCTTCCGACAGGAGAGCGGGCTTGACCTCCAGGCGTGCACGCGCTTCCTCGTCGGCGTACGCCGAGCGCGGACCGAGCACGAGGTGACCGCCGGCTTCGGCGTAGCGGCGTAACCACTCCAGCATGTGGTCCGAGGCGATGTAGAGGGCGGGAACGAGGAGAACGGGCAGGGTGCGAACGGTCTCTCCCGGGTCCATCAGGTCCGTTCCGTTGCGAACTACCTGTGTGTCGTGCACCATGCGGACCGAGACGCGCGCGTCGAAGGCACCCCGGTAGAAGGCCTCGACGATGCGCTGGTAGGAGTCGCGGTCGGGTTCCGCACCGCGGGCCAGGACGGGCTGGGCGGTCAGGCCCCACTTCGAGGCGGTGGAGTAGAGCAGGCCGACCTGGGCATCAGGGGTCAACCCCGCGACGCGATCGCCCGCCTTCCGCAACTCCGCTCCCAGGATCGACAGCTGGTCGTAGACCCGGCCGGGGATCTGGTCGTGGGGCAGGACACCTACCCAATGGGTCTCCGTGCCGTAGTGGAGGGTGTGCCAGTTCCAGTACTCGATCATTCGCGCGCCGCGGGCGACCATGGCCCAGGCCACCTGGCGCCACTGCCCGTCGTAGGCCGGGAAGTTCATCGCCGACCCGCCGATGGCGCCGGCGTTCGTCTCGGTGACCAGGAACGGCTCTTGGCGGGAGGAGTACATCCGGTCGGCGCTCTGGAGGATGCTCCAGGTCCCCGAGGTCGTCCATCCCTGCGCCGCGACGCTCTGGTCGGGCAGGGCCAGGGAGTCCTGCATCGCGTAGTACGGGTTGCCGGCGGTAACGTCCAGCGAGGCGGTGAGGGCGCGGTCGTCGACGGCCGGACGGCTGTATGCGATGCAGGTGGTGACGAACTGGTCCGGCCGCGCGATCCCCCGCACTATGCCGGCCTGCCAGGTGATGAAGTCGGTGGTGAGCCGCGCCTGGAACCGCCGCCAGGCCAAGTCATACTGCGGTTGGGCATTGCCGTCCGGGGTCCACAGGTCGGCCCAGGTGGACAGCCGGTGCGACCAGTAGGTCAGCCCCCACTCGCGGTTCAGCGTCTCGACGTCACCGTAGGTGTGCCGCAGGTGGTCGACGAAGGACTCGAAGATCCCCCTGTTGTGCAGCAGCTCGAGACCCGGTTCGTTGTCGACCTGCACGCCGATCACCGCACGGTGGTCGGCGTACCGTCCGACGACGGCCCGGATGACGCGCTCGGCGTGGAAGAGGTACGCCGGATGCGTGAAGTCCACTTCCTGGCGAGCCCCCCACGGGATGCGCTGCCCGGTTCCCCGCTCCCCGGCGATCTCCGGGTACCTGCGGGCCAGCCACGGTGGCACTGCGTAAGTGGGGGTGCCCAGAATGACGTGAATGCCTCGCTCGTAGGCACCGTCCAGGACGGGGGCCAACCACTCCAGGTCGAACACGCCGTCCTCGGGTTCCCAGGTCGACCAGGTCGACTCACCGACCCGGATGACGGAAAAGCCGGCCGCGGCCATGAGGTCGAGGTCCTTCTCGAGCGGGCGGGAGGGCTGGTACTCGTGGTAGTACGCAGCGCCGAACAGGACGGGCTGTGGAAGCTGGCGCATGAGGGGGCCGCGGTCCTTTCATTTCGTGCACGAGGTCGTCAGTTCTTGACGCCGCCCGTCGCGAGCCCCGACTGCCAGTACCGCTGCAGGAACAGGAACGCCACGACGAGTGGGATGATGGACACCAGCGAGCCGGTGATCACCATCGAGAACAGGGCCTGGGAGCCCGAACCGGCGGCCGAGGTTGCCTGCCACTGCGCGAGGCCCACCGTGAGCGGGAAGTACTCCGGGCTGTTGAGCATGATCAGGGGCAGGAAGTAGTTGTTCCACGTCGCGACGAGGGCGAACAGCAGCACCGTGACGAACCCCGGTGCGAGCAGTCGCAGCACGACACTGAAGAAAATGCGGGCCTCGCTGGCCCCGTCGACGCGCGCCGCCTCGAGCAGGGAGTCAGGGACCGCCCCTGCCGCGTAGACGCGCATCAGGTAGACACCGAACGGACTGACCAGGGAAGGCAGGATGATCGCCCACGGGGTGTCGGTCAGACCGACCTTGGAGAACAACAGGTACGTCGGGACGGCAAGCGCCGTCAGCGGAACCATGATGGCGCCCAGGACGATCGCGAAGAGGGCGTTGCCACCGGGGAAGTACAGCTTTGCGAAGGCGTACCCGGCGGCCGTGGCGAGAGCCGCGGCCCCCACCCCGCTCACGACGGCGTACAAGATCGTGTTGCGTAACCACGAGGCATAGATTCCGCTCTGGAAGGTGAAGACGTCCTGGAGGTTCTCGAGCAGGTGCAAGTCGGCGAACCACAGGCCGAAGGTCGAGAACAGGTCCGAGTTCGACTTGGTCGAGGCGATGACGAGCCAGACCAAGGGCAAGAGGAAGTACGCGGCGCAGGCGATCAGCGCGATCGTGAGGACAGTGCTCCGCCTACCACCGACCGGTCGGCGCTTTCCCTGGCGACGGCTCGGCTCTTCCGTGGTGGAGGAAGCACCCGGGAGGGTGCCTGCCGGGCGAGCGGCCAAGGGTTGCGAGGTCATGAACGGCGCTCCCTCCGCAGGGCGCCCAGCTGGACCACGTATGACACGATCATGATCACGAACCCGAGGAGGAAGGCGATCGCGGCGGCGTAGTTGATCTCCTGGTTGATGAACGCGAGGTTGTAGGCGTAGAGGTTGGGCGTGTAGCCCACACCGATGACGTTCGGCGCGAGGATCCGCAGCAGGTTCGGCTCGTTGAAGAGCTGGAAGGTCCCGATCACCGAGAAGATCGTGGTGAGCAGCAGGGCCGGCTTGATCGCCGGGATCTTGATCGACCACGCCACTCGGAACTCGCCGGCGCCGTCGACCCGGGCCGCCTCGTAAAGCTCCGTCGGCATGGACCGCAGAGCTGCGTAGAGGATGATCATGTTGTAACCCACGAAGCTCCAGGTGACGATGTTCATGATCGAGCCGAGCATCCACTCGCTGCTGAGGAACTGCGGCGTGGACAGGCCGATGGCCCTGGCGCCCTGCGCGAACGGACCGAAGTCCGGGCCGTACAGGTATCCCCACATCAGCGCGGCGATCACTCCAGGCACTGCGTAGGGCACGAAGATGCTCAGCCGGATGAAGCGGTGCAGACGCAGCCGACCGCTGTCGAGGGCGAGCGCAAACACCAGCGCCAGCCCGAGCATGATGGGTACCTGGATGACCAGGAACCGCGCCATCCGCAGCACGCCACCGAGGAACACCTCGTCCTGCAGAGCGCGCACGTAGTTGCCCATCCCGGTGAAAACCGTGCCGCCCACGAGCTGCTCCCGGAAAAGCGACAGGAAGCCCGAGTAGAACAGCGGCATCACGAGCATCGAGAGGAACACGAGGAAGAACGGCGCGACGAAGCAGTACGCGGCGATAGCCTGCCGGCGCTTGAGTCCCGTGCCGCGGCCCGATCTCGCGGCTGGCTCAGCTGACGGTTGAACCGTGGCAGCTGTGGACACCGTCGTGCACCTCCCCTCAGGGTCGGGGTGGGCGGGTCGGCTCATGACCGACCCGCCCACTGGATCACTCGACGGTGAAGCCCTGAGCGGTCGCGTAGTCCTCGAGCTCGCTCTCCCAGGCGATCAGACCATCATTCAGGTCGGTCCGCTCGGCGAATGCCTTGCCCAGCGTCTCGTTGAAGGCCGAGTAGGCGAAGTCCATGAACGGGAGCCAGCCGAAGTCCGGCACAACGCTCGCGGAGATATCAGCGAACTCCTTGTTGACCTGCTGTCCGCCGTAGAACTCGGCCTCCTGCTCCAGGAACGCGCTGTCCTCGAGGATCTTCTCCGAGGCCGGGAACAGGAATTGTTCGGTGGCGAACTTCAGCGCAGGCTCCTGCTCGGTGTTGATCCAGAGTGCCAGCTGCGCCGCAGGGATCGGGTTGGCGGTCGTCTCCACCACCGCGTCGGTCGAACCGCCCCAGTTGCCAGCGGCTTCCGCCCCCTCCCACTGCGGCAGGGGAGCTGCACGCCACAGCCCGCTCGTGTTACCGGCCGTGCCCTGGAGGAATACCGGCCCCCACGCGGCGGTCTGCCACGAGGCGTATAGGCCGTTGGCCAGACCCTGGTACCACTGGTCAGTGAAGTCGGGGTCGACCCCGATCAGGTCGTCCTGAACGAGGGCGTTCCAGAAGTCGATCACCTTGGCCACCTCTGGGGTGTCCAGGTCGATCGTCACGGTCTCGGCGCCGTCGTAGCCGAAGGGCCGAGCGCCCGCCTGCCAGAGCAACCCGACGAACTGGCCCGGGTCGTTGCCCGGCATGTTCGTCAGGTAGGAGTCCGGGTTGGCCTCCCGGTAGGTGCGGGCAGCCTCGCCGAACTCCTCCCAGGTGGTGGGCACGTCAAGGCCGGCCTCGCCGAGCAGGTCCTCGCGGTAGAGGTTGCCCATCGGCCCGGTGTCCTGCGGGATGGCGTAGACGGCATCCCCCTCGGAGACCTGCGACCAGATCCACTCGGCGTAGTCGCCCGCGATGTCCCCCACGCCGTAGGGGGCGAGGTCGAGCAGGTGGTCACCGAGCCGGAAGGACGGCAGGTGCTGGAACTCGATCTGCACCACGTCGGGGGCGCCTGTGCCCGCCTCGAGGGCTGTCCGGAGCTTCTGGTAATGGGGAGCTCCCTGACCCACGTTGACGACCTCGACATCGATGGCCGGGTACTCGGCCTCGAACAGGTCCACCTGGTTCTGGATGTCGGGCACCCAGGTCCAGAAGGTGAGCTTCGTCTCGGTGGTCATCGCTGCGTCGATGTCCTCCTGACTGATCTGATCCGATTCGGGGGCTTCCGTGCCGCCCTCATCCTGGTCGTCTCCGCAGCCGGCCAGGATGAGCGCGCCGGCGGTGGCTGTCACCGCAAGTGCGCGCGAATGCCGCGTGGTGAGTCGATGCATCTCGATACCAACTTCCTTGTCGGTGTGATGCTGAATGCCGTTCCGGCAGCGGCCCCTGGAGGCGCTGCGGTGCTCCGGATACCTAGCCCAGGCTGGTCGGTGTCCGCGCGGGACCCGAGCTTGCTCGGATCACGAGGTCGACGGGGATCCGCGTAACACCCCGGTTGAACTCCTCTCCTGCGATTGCGTGCACGAGCTCGGTCACCGCACGGTGTGTGATCGCGGTGAAGTCCTGGCGAACGGTGGTCAGGGGAACCATGAGGAACTCGGAGTCAGGCGCATCGTCGAAACCGACGATCGAGACGTCCTCAGGGATCTGTTGACCCTTCTCCTTGAAGGCCCGCATGAGGCCGGTCGCCATCTGGTCGTTCGCGGCGAAGACCGCCGTCACGTCGGGCCGCTCAGCCAACTCGAGACCGGCCTGGTAGCCAGCGCGGGCAGTCCAGTCCCCAGCCAAGGGCTCGTGGACGGGAGCTCCGGCGCGGTGGAGGGCCTCCCGCCACCCCTCGATGCGGGCATTCGCCGCGTACCAGGAAGCCGGCCCGGCGACGTGCCAAACCGTGGAGTGGCCGAGGGACAGCAGGTGCTCGGTGGCCTGCAGACCACCGCTTTGCTGGTCGGCGATGACGGCGGGGTATCCGAGGTCTCCGGTCACCGGGTCGCCGACGCTGATCGCCGGGACGCCGCGGAAGACGTCCAAGGCCAGCCCTTCTGCGGTGATGGGGGCGGCGAGCACGACCCCGTCGACGCCGTGGTCGACGATCCTGTCGATGGAGCGCCTGAGCTCCTCACCCGAGCTGTCGGCCGTGGAGACGATCACCACGGAGTACCCGGCCTGCCACGCGGCCCGCTCCACGCCGAAGAGCTGGGCGGATGGTCCGTAGAGCGCAGTCCCGGGCGTGACGATCCCAATTACGTGGGTGCGCTGGGTTACGAGAGCACGGGCCGCCGAGTTGCGTCGGTAGCCGAGGGCCTCGACGGCGGCGATGACCCGGTCACGGACTTCCGCACTGACGTTGGGAGCGTTGTTGATGACCCGCGAAACGGTCTTCTGGGAGACCCCGGCGAGACGTGCGACGTCGGTCATCACGGGCCTCACCGCAGAGCGATCCGCGTCCAGATGCATGGCCGCCCTCTCCAAATGACTACGCTGTCATCGAGATGACAGCGTAGTCAAGCCCTTCTGGAGGGCTCGCCCATAGCCGTGACCGATCCGTGACCTCCGCTGTACGTGCAAAGTCGTCGTCGCCGGCCCGACTTGATGAGCGTCAGCGCTTCAACGGTGCGTCGAGCCAGACATGCTCGGGTGGCAGCAGGGACTCGAGTTGGCCCCAGAGCACTTCGGGAACGGTTCGGGAGGCAGCCGCGACCGTGTCTTCGACGCGCTCGGGGCGGCTCATGCCGACGACGGTCGAGGAGAGCCGGGCGTCACGCAGAGAGAACTGCAGGGCGGCGGTCGTGAGGTCTGTCCCGTGTTCGGTGCATGCGCCGCGCATCGCGGCGATTGCATCAAGGATCTCCGGCGGCGCCGGCCGGTAGCCGTAGGTGGTCGGCCCGCCGCCCTGACTCGCCAGGATGCCGCCCCCGTACACCGCGGCATTGATGATCCCCATTCCGCGGTGAACGGCCTCGACAATGAGGGCTCCCGCGCTGCGGTCCAAGAGCGTCCAACGGTTGTGGACCAGCAGTACGTCGAAAACCCCGAGCGCCAGGTAGCGCGCCATCTCATGCACGCAGCCGCCGGCGAGGCCGATCGAGCCGACCTCACCCGACTTCTTGAGCCGGACGAGCGCATCGACGGCACCGCCCGGTGCAACGATCTCGTCGAAGTCGAAGTTCTCGGGATCGTGAAGGTGCACCAACGGCAGGTAGTCCAGGCCAAGACGCTCCCGGCTCTCGGCGACCGACGCACGGACCCGGTCTCCGGAGTAGTCGCGGTCGCGGGCGTCGACCTTTGTCGCGACGACGAATCCGTCGGGAAGGCCGCCTGACGCCGCGATCGCCTTGCCGATGCGCCGCTCACTCTCGCCGTTGCTGTACCCGTTGGACGTGTCGATGAAGCGAATCGGACTCTGCAGCACCGCATGCGCGGTGGCGATGCCCTCGTCCGCACTCACGTCGCGGCCGTACAGCCTCGGCATACTTCCGAGCGGGCTGCCCCCGGCGCACACCGCGGAGACCTGCAGTCCCGTGCTGCCGAGCGGGCGCATCCAGGTCGGTGAACCGGGCGCGGGTGTGGCTGTTGTCATTGGGCCCTCTGCCTTGGGCGACCGGCTCGGTGGCATCTGACGCCGACGGGCGGGTGCGTTAGAACTTCAGTAGCACGGCCGCGGTGCCCGGGATCTCGAATGTCACGTGTCCGTCGGCGAGCGCGGGATTGGCCACGATGACGTCCCGGTGGGTGGCGTCGAACTGCCACATCGTGCCCGTCCCGGTTATTCGTAGCGCGGACAGGTCGGCATCGACCGCGTAGGAGGTCGTGCGCGCGCTGTTGCTCACGAGCAGGTAGATGCTGCCTACGGCGTCCGCGGTCGTAATCGCGAGCAGGTCGCCGCTGCTGGTCGTGCTCTCATACGTCGGCCGCCCGCCCTGGAGTGCCCGGATTGCCAGCCGGAAGGCGTAGTAGCTCAACCTCCTGCTGCCATCTGCCGCGACGAGGCCCTGGAAGTTCTGGAAACCGCCGTGGAAGCCGTCCCAGTCGTAGAAGGTGAACAGGTGGCTTCCGTCGATGTGGTCTGATCCGGGTCGCGAGCCGCGGATGAGGTTGTTCACCACTCTGGTTACCGCGGTCGAGGCCATGTGGTAACGGTCCAGGTACGTCGCCCACTCGCTCAGCCACAGCGGGTAGTCGGAGTGCGAGGTGGCGTCCATCCAGGCGTGCACCGTGCGGACGTAGTCGGTGATGTCCGAGCTGTAGTTGTGGATATCCACCGAGTCGAAGAAGGCCGGGACCTGCTGGAGGGCATCGAGTGGCCAGCTCGAGCCGCCCGATGTGACCGGCGCGTAGACGTGGTAGGCGCGGCCCGGCAAATAGGTGCTGAAGACGGAGTCGATCGCATCATGCGTAAAGCGGACAAGCTCGAAATAGTCGGCTTCCGTCCCACCCCATCCCTGCCCGCGGTTGTTCGGCTCGTTGTGGACCTCGAAGTCGTCCACGCGGTAGTCGTTGCGGACGTTGAGCCAGTAGACGGTCGCGAAGACGTGCTCCCACCACTCGTTCCAGTCCGCGGCGGTAACGGGCGGGTTGGGCGACCAGGGCGGGTTGCCATTGTTGTCGCGGTTACGAATCGTGAGCACTGGGCGGATCCCGGTGGCCTTCAGCCCGGCGAAGATTGTCCGCGCGTTGCCCTGCCAGAGTCCCCCGTCGCCCGACCACCAGTAGTCGCTCCCGTTCGGTGGGGTCGTCATGGCGTTGTCCCACCAGGTCCAGTCGATGACGTTTGCATCGGCCTTGATCTCGTCGATCGTCGGCGTGCCATAGACCCCGTCGTCGTCCTGCCACTCCCAGCGGGACATGCCGCCATAGATGCGGTAGGTATTGATGCCCGCATCCTGGAGATCGCCCACATCGAAGCGGACGTTGCCCTCGGTCGCACCGATGTGGGCGGTGCTCACGCCCCATTGCGTACCCGAAACGCTGACCGTCGCGGGAGCGGTCCGCGCGGCGCCACCGAGCGCGGCCGCGCCGAACGCGGCGGCGCCAATGCCGGCGGCGGTCGAGCCAAGGAACTCACGACGGGTGATATGCGACGCGAGGTCGTCGCTGGTCGATTCCGCGCCGGGTGTCGGCCGTGCTTCGTCCTCCATCGCGCTCTCCCCACGTGGGGAACCGAACGAACTCAGATTACGCCGCGGCACATCCGTCGCGAACGCATCTACGCGCGGAGGAAGGCGGCCGACAAGGAGCTCACCGAGCTGGTCGCCGCCACCGCCATCGGGCTGCTACGACCGCACACCCGAAGGTGTCTTGACACAGAAGGGAGCCATGAGCGGGCGTTCGAGACCTGGAGTTGCCGACGCGCTCGCACCGCCAGACGACAGGCGACTCGTGTCCCGGTTCGCCGGGAGCCTTCCCAGGCCGCTCCCGGGAGTTAGAAGCGCCCGGGCGTACTACATCTCCGCTACGAGGCGCGGCGCTTCTGATTGAATCGACGAGGCACCGATCCGCCTTACACGCCGGTGTCACGACGGCGATGAGAAGTCTGGTGCCCGATGGGTCGTCAGCAATGGTCTGAGCAAGATCTTGGATCCTCGAGCCGGGGTCCTTCGACTGCGGCCATTCCGTGAATGATCGAACTGGCTGTCGAGGACGATCGCATCCGCGGATGAGCGCGTGTTGGTCATGTCGGTAGTGGGCGGTCGGTGACGACGCGCTTCATGACCAGGGTGGAGTTCAGGCGCTGCACGCCGGGCAGGGCGGCGAGCACGTCGTCTTCGAGTTCCTGGTATGCGGTGAGGTCGGCGGTCACGATCCGGAGGAGGTAGTCGGGGTCGCCGAAGAGCCGTTGAGCGAGGAGCACATTGGGGATTTCCGAGACTGCCTTCTCGAACCCCAGCAGCGTTTCCCGGTCCTCTTGTCGCATGGTGACGAAGACGAGGGCCTCGAAGGTGAGTCCGAGGGCGACGGGATCGACGACGGCGCGGTAGCCCTGGATCGTGCCGTTGCGTTCCAGTGCCCGCAGCCGCCGGTGGCAGGGCGAGAGGCTCAGCTGGACACGGTCTGCCAACTCGGTCAGCGTCAGCCGGCCCTCCCGCTGAAGTACTGCAAGGATCTTCCTGTCTATCGAATCCACAGGGAAGATCCTTCCACGCATTCGAGCTCCACGGCATGAGATTGGAACCACTTTCGGGGTGTTCGCGCCTAGCCTCACCCACAGCGAAAAGCTCCCGGGGAAGGCAACCGCTGGTGCCTGTCAGTTCCGTTCTCGCGTTCTGGGCCGTCGCTGCCGCGCTGATCGTGGTGCCGGGCCCTGATTGGGCCTTCGCCATCAGTGCCGGCCTACGCCGGCAGGTCGTGCCGGGCGCCGGTGGCATCATGGCCGGTTACGTCGCCATGACTGCCACCGTCGCGTCCGGCCTCGGACTGCTCATCGCCACCACCCCGGCCGTACTGACGGCACTCACCGTGGCAGGAGGGCTCTACCTGGTCTGGCTCGGCGCCAAGACGATGCGGCACCCCGCGACTTTGGGCGGCCGCGTCGACGAGCCGACCGGGACCACTCGGAGCACGCTTCTGCAGGGGATGGTGGTCAGCGGCCTCAACCCCAAGGGCCTGCTGATCTTCGTCGCGCTCCTGCCCCAGTTCGCACAACCCAACGCACCATGGCCGGTGCCGGCCCAACTCGCGGTCCTCGGCCTCGCGTTCACCCTCACCTGCGGCGTCGTCTACCTCGCGGTCGGCGCTGCCGCGCGGGAACTTCTCCGCCCCCGGACGACCGCTGCCGACGTCGTCTCACGGATATCCGGGGCATCCATGATCGTCCTCGGCGTCGTCCTCCTCGCCGAGCGGCTTGCCACCTGAGACCGGTCATGCCGCGTGGGCACAGCTACGCTCGTCCGGATCTGCCGCCTTCGGCGGACGTGCGCCACCAGGACACCGGACAAAACGCGGGCCATCTGGCCACTACTGAAACCGAAACTGAGACACGGCGCCTGAGTTGGTGCCGGTTGCGCATGGCCGAGCCAGCATGTGCGCTGGTCGGGAGCGCGGAGGATGCGGGATTCGAACCCGCGAGGGGTTGCCCCCAACACGCTTTCCAAGCGTGCGCCATAGGCCACTAGGCGAATCCTCCGTCGCCGAGGGTATCCGAGCCGCTCTCCGCTGCCGAAATCGCGCGACGCCGCGCAGGGTGGTCTCGTGAGGGCCCGGAACCGCGGATTGGGGACACACGCCGGCCGTCCGTACACTGGATTCTCGACCCCTCGCGCGGCGGCATCCCGCTGAACTCCCCCAGGGCCGGAAGGCAGCAAGGGCAGGTGGGCTCTACCGGGTGCGCGAGGGGTCCTTTCGTCGGGCCTCCGGACTAGGGTTCCTGTGGTGTCTTCGCTCGCTTTGTACCGCACCTACCGCCCCGGACGGTTCGCCGACGTGGTGGGACAGGACCACGTCACCGGGCCGCTGACCCGGGCGCTCGCGAACGATCGTGTGCACCACGCCTACCTGTTCTCAGGCCCGCGCGGG
Organism: Actinomycetota bacterium; assembly: GCA_046727475.1. Lineage (GTDB taxonomy): Bacteria > Actinomycetota > Actinomycetes > Jiangellales > Jiangellaceae > DAIUDS01. The sequence continues at coordinate 14,687 of JBKPCP010000023.1, forward strand.
TGCGGCAAGACCTCGAGCGCGCGGATCCTCGCCCGGTCGCTGAACTGCGAGAAAGGGCCGACCCCCGAACCGTGCGGGGAATGCCCGTCGTGCATCGAGCTGGCGCCGAACGGGCCGGGCAGCATGGATGTGGTCGAACTCGACGCCGCGACCCACGGCCTGGTCGACGACGCACGTGACCTGCGGGAGAAGGCCCATTTCGCGCCCATCTCCGCAAGGTTCAAGATCTACATCATCGACGAGGCGCACCAGCTGGGGCCGGGAGCCGCCAACGCCCTGCTCAGGCTCATCGAGGAGCCCCCACCGCACCTGAAGTTCGTCTTCGCCACCACGGCCCCGGACAAGATCCTCGGAACCATCCGTTCCCGAACCCACCACTACCCGTTCCGCCTCATTCCCGCCCGGATACTGCAGCAGAACCTCGCCTATATCTGCGAGCAGGAAGGCGTATCGATCGAGCCCGCCGCGCTGGCCTTGGTCGCGCGTGCAGGAGCCGGTTCCGCACGTGACGCACAGTCGGTGCTCGGGCAGCTCATCGCCGGTTCCGGCAAGGACGGGGTGACCTACGACTTGACGGTGTCACTGCTCGGTTTCACCGACGCGGCACTTCTCGACGAGGTGGTCGACGCCATCGCGGCCGGCGACGGAGCCGGCGTGTTCCGTGCGCTGGACCGAGTTGCGGACTCCGGGCACGATCCACGGCGTTTTCTCACCGACCTCCTCGAACGTTTCCGCGACCTGGTCATCGTTCGGGCCGTCCCCGACGCCGCGTTGAGCGGGCTGATCGAGGTGCCGGACGACCAAGCCGCGCGAATGGCGGGGCAGGCCGGCCGGTTCGGACCCGCCGACCTGGTGCGTCTCGCGGACGTCGTCGACGAAGGCATCACCGCAATGAAGGGCGCGACCCCCACGCGTCTGCAGCTCGAGCTCGTCTGTGCTCGGCTGCTGCTGCCGGGCGCCGACGGCTCCGTGGCGGGGGTACAGGCAAGGCTCGACCGGCTCGAGCGTCGCCTTGCCCTCGACGAAGCGGTTCCTCCTGTTCAGGCACAGCCGGAGGGCGGTACCGCGGCTGCCCCAACCGGACATGCGGAGACGCCTGCACCGTCCTCGGTGCAACCGGAGCAGGTCGCTTCACCGGCCGGCGAGGGGGTCATCGACGCCGTCCCCGCCGAGCCGGCGGAGCAGACGGCTGGCGACCTCGCCCCGGCCGGTCAGGTCGTTCCCGCCTCGACGTCGGGAGCGGGCGCATCGGGTGTCGCCGACGTCCGACGGCTCTGGCCTGAGGTGCTGGTGCGCCTCAGAGAGATCAAGCGCACGCCGTGGAGCCTGCTCTCTCAGGAGTCGACCGTCGTCGACGTTGCCGACGGCGTGCTGACCCTCGCCTTCCGGCAGCCGTCGTTGCGCGACACGTTCGCCCGCCGCAGCGACTTCCAGGACAATCTGCGGCAGGCGATCACCGACGTGCTCGGCGTCGATCTGAAGCTGGAGGCGATCGTCGACCCGTCGGCCGACGCCGGGCCACGCTCCGAGCCGGCCGTGACCCCGCCGCGGGCAAGCCAGGGCGCTGCGTGGGCGGCTGAACCCGCACCGTCCTCGACGGTTCAGCCGGCGGGCAGCGCCTCGCCGAGCGAGGCAGGCGCATCGCCGGCGAACGCGAGCGACCCGGGCCCGTCGGCTCCCGGACGCCCAGCCGGTGGGAGACGGGTCGGATCCCGACCTGCCGGCAACGACGACGACTCCGGCGGCGACGCCCACCCCGACGACGCGGATCACGCCGACTCGGGCCTGTCGGAGCGCCAACTGCTCGAGCGAACGCTCGGCGCACGTGTGATCGAGGAGATCGACCACACCTGACGCGAACCAAGCCCCAACGCAGCCGCGGCCGGGTCGACGACCGGGTCGGCGTTAGGCTCGTACGACAGATAGGTCCGATCTCGCGGGGAGGCCGCAGCGTGTTCCCTTCCGGCCCGGAAGGCTTCGACGTCCAGCAACTGCTCCAGCAGGCACAGCGAATGCAGGAACAGCTGATGTCGGCGCAGCAAGACCTTGCCGAACGGGAGGTCACGGGCACGGCAGGCGGCGGTCTCGTACGCGCGACGGTGACCGGCGCGGGAGAGCTCGTCTCGCTGGACATCGACCCGTCCGTGGTGGATCCGGCCGACGTCGAGACGCTCTCCGACCTCGTCGTGGCGGC
>JBKPCP010000024.1:0-9623 GCA_046727475.1 Actinomycetota bacterium
TCCTGGGTGAGCTGGGGGACCTGCGCGCGAGCGACCGGTTCCGGTTCGCGAACGTGCTGTCCGGCTGGGCAGAGGTCACAGACGGCCGCGTCGCGCGGGCGGGCTACGGCGAGGACGCCGACGTGGTCATGGGGTCGACCACCGTTCGGATCGGTCGGCTCGGCACGACGTTCGCCGCCGTGGCGCTCCCCGTCATCCGCAAGGATCCCGAGTACAGCGACGACGGTAGCGTCCGCCTCGTGCAGACGTGCGGGGGGCGCACGGCCCTACCGGCCCCTCGCGCGGTCCCGCACCCGCCGTTCGTCAAGATGCAGGCACCTTGGGTGTGGACAACCCTCGCGCTGACGCTGCGTCCCGACGGGACGTCCGAGGTCGAACTCACGGGAGCGAGCCCGTTCCCCCGGCATTGGGCATACGACGCCACCGGGACACTCGCTCTCAAGTCCGGCCTCACCGACTACTCCACGTGGGCCGCGCACTCATTCGGTGCCCGTACCCCCTGGGGTGAGGAAGACTCCCCGGCCCTGGTCACGGCGGCCGAGACCGCCGGCGAGCGCGTCCTGTCGCGGCTGCTCATGAGCCGGGCGCAGAAGCCGCGAGTCATCACGCTGACCCCAGGCCAGACACTGACCCGCCAGGGTGCACCGGGCAACGAGCTCTACCTGCTCCTCGACGGTGTGCTGGCCGTCGAAGTGAACGGCAAGCTACTGGCCGAGCTAGGCCCCGGCGCGGTACTCGGAGAGCGTGCCATCCTCGAAGGTGGTCTGCGCACATCGACGGTCAGCGCCGTGACCCGGGTCCGGGTCGCCGTCGCGCCCGCGGCCGCGATCGACCGTCACCGCCTCGCTGAGCTGGCGAAGTCTCATCGTCGGGAGGAGCCGACGCAGGGTTCCGGGAACTCGAAGGACGCCGGACCGGTCGACGACACCACGGCCGCTCCGGCGCCACCCGCATGAAGGTCGTCCTGCACGGGGTACGCGGATCGATGCCCGCGGCGGGAGCCGACTTCGTCCGGATCGGTGGCCACACGTCGTGCGTGTCCGTGACACTGCGCGGCGGGTCGGCGCCGGTCCTCGTCCTGGACGCCGGGACGGGGCTCACCAACCTGACGGCGTGGTTGCAGGGTGCGGCGTTCGAGGGCGAGATAGTGCTCAGCCATCTGCACTGGGACCACGTCCAGGGCCTGCCGTTCTTCCGGGCAGGTGACAACGACGCGGCCGACGTCGTCCTGCGCCTGCCCGCACAGGACGGCGCGATCGCCGGCTCACCCGGTTCCGCGGAAGACCTGCTCAGCCGGGCGATGTCGCCGCCGCATTTCCCGATCGGGCCCGACGGGCTACGGGGTCGGTGGAGATTCGAAGCCAGCGACGCCGGCTGGGCGGAGGTGGGCGGCGCCAAGGTCCTACTGGGCGACGTCCCGCACAAGGGCGGACGCACCTTCGGCATCCGCGTCGAAGCCGACGGCGCGTCGTTCGCCTATCTGCCCGACCACGACCCGTCAGCCGATGCCGAACCGGGTGCTGCCCTTGCGCACCGTGTCGACGTCCTCTTCCACGACGCCCAGTTCGACGACGACGAGCGCTCGATCGCCGTCGCCTACGGCCACTCGACGGTCAGCGACGCCATAGCCCTGGCCGAGCGCGCGGACGTCGGGCAGCTCGTCCTCATCCACCACGCACCCGGCCGGACAGACGAAGCCGTGCACGAGTTGGCTGCGCGCCACGCTGCGCGTACGCCGATACCGGTGACGATCGGCTGCCAAGGCGACGTCCTGGAGCTCTGACACGGCTCCTCGCCGGCTACCGGGGCCGACCTACTGGATGCCGTGCTTGCGCAGGATGGCCTCGATGTCTGCCAGGTCGTCGTCGACTGCCGGTGCCTTCGCCTTCCGCGTCGCCGGCACGTCCTGGCGGCCAGCACCCGGCTGGACGGCCCTCGGCGAGCGGCCTTCGAGCCGCTGACCGGCCATGAACAGGACGCCGGCTATACCGAGACCCACGACGCCGAGCCAGGCGAGCGGGTCGAACACGATATCGGCCAGGAACCCGACGATTCCGATGGCCGACGCTCCCATGAGCAGGAACCCCCCGGCGGCCAGCTGAAGCGATCCCGCCCAACCCTTGGATCGGGCCCGCCTGATGGAGAGCCCGACGAGCCCGGCACCTACGGCAGCGACGGCTATGGCGATCAGGTCCTGGATCACGCTTCCAGGCTACGCCCGCACCGTGTCGCGCAACTCGGGGTGAACCCTGGCATTGCCCTGAGATGCACCGGGCTGCCGGATCACACCGCGGGCCCGCGGTCGGCCCGGCGTTGCCGGGCGGCCTCAGCACGGGGGGTCAGGTCCGCGTCGGGCGGGTAGCCGACCGACTCCAGGGTGAGCCCGTGCGGTGGGACGACGGTCACGCTCGGATCCCGACGTCGCGCAGCCAGCACCTGCGCCGGCCACCGCACCGGCCGCCGGCCGTCGCCGACGGCGAGCAAGGCTCCGACCATGGCCCGGACCTGGTTGTGGCAAAAGGCGTCGGCCTCGACCGTCGCCACCGCGAGATCACCCTCCGCACGTTCCCACCGCAGGGCACGTAGCGTCCGGATGGTCGTCGCATCGTCACGCGGCCTGCAGTACGCCGCAAAATCGTGCTCGCCGATCAGCGTCGAGGCGGCGGCATTCATGGCGTCCAGGTCGAGCGGCCGGGCGTGCCACAGCACCGACCAGCGGAGCAGCGGATCGACGCCGTACGCGCTGTCACCGACCCGGTACGTGTACCGCCGCCACAGCGCCGAGAACCGCGCGTCGAACCCCGCGGGTACGACTGTGGCGCCTCGCACCCGCAGGTCCGCCGGCAGCACTCCGGCCAGCCGGTGGACCAACGCGTCGCCCGGCGAGCGCGACGACCGCCCGGGGACGGCCTCCCACGCTTCTTGCGACACGTCGACGTGGCAGACCTGACCGCGGGCGTGAACCCCGGCATCCGTGCGGCCGGCGACCGTCAGCCGAGGAGGCTCGATCCGCAGCACGACACCGAGAGCGTGCTCCAACGTTGCCTGGACGGTGCGACGGCCGGGCTGCACGGCCCATCCGGAGAAATCGGTGCCGTCGTAGGCCAGGTCCAGCCGGACACGCAGCAGCCCGCTGCCACCGGCGTCGGTAGCAGCGGGCTGCATGAGTTGATCGAACGTCAGGCGTTCTTCGGCTTGGAGAACCCGGCGGCCTCGGCGGCCTCCGCGGTCCGGAACCACACCTCGGCGACCGTAGCGCCGTACGACGGCGACTCGGGCGTGTGGTACAGCTTCGAGTCCTCGTTGCCCTTGACCGTGAAGCCCTCAGGTGCCGAGCCGTCGGCGGCCGGAGCCGCCGAGTCCGGGCCGTACGGGCCTTCGGGAGACTCCGCGGACGACTCGTCGGGCAGCTCCGCGAACGTCACGACGTCGGCGCTGCCCTCGGCCTCGGCAGCTGCAGGTGCCGCAGCCTTCTTGGCGGGCGCCTTCTTGGCGGGCGCCTTCTTGGCCGGTGCCTTCTTGGCCGCAGCCTTCTTGGCGGCTCGACGGGTTGCGCCCTCGGCCTCGGCGACGACCTGCTCGGCCAGCGGCTCGACAAGCTCGATCACCGCCATGGGTGCGTTGTCGCCCTTGCGCGGGCCGATCTTGACGATCCGCGTGTAGCCACCGTTGCGGTTGCCGTAACGAGGCCCGATCTCGGTGAACAGCGTGTGCACGACGCCCTTGTCACCGATCGTCCTGTGCACCTTGCGGCGAGCGTGCAGGTCACCGCGCTTGGCCTTGGTGATCAGCCGCTCCGCGACCGGGCGCAGCTTGCGGGCCCGAGCCTCGGTCGTGGTGATACGGCCGTGCTCGAACAGTGCCGTGGCCAGGTTCGCCAGCATGTGGCGCTCGTGTGCCGGCGAGCCGCCCAGGCGGGCACCCTTGGTCGGGGTGGGCATGTTCTCTCCTCGTGTGAAGCGGCTGCGGGGGAACTCGTCCCCCGCAGCCCCTAGATCAGTACTGCTCGTCCTCGGCGTAGGACTGGTCGTCGTCGCCGTAGGAGTCCACGGCAGCCGCCGGGTCGAAGCCGGGCGCGCCGTCCTTGAGCGCCAGGCCCATGGTGGCCAGCTTGGCCTTGACCTCGTCGATCGACTTCTGGCCGAAGTTGCGGATGTCCAGCAGGTCGGCCTCGCTGCGCGAGATGAGCTCGCCCACCGAGTGGATGCCCTCGCGCTTGAGGCAGTTGTACGACCGCACGGTCAGTTGCAGGTCCTCGATCGGAAGCGCCAGGTCGGCGGCGAGCTGCGCGTCGACCGGCGACGGCCCGATCTCGATGCCCTCGGCGTCGACATTGAGCTCGCGAGCCAGGCCGAACAGCTCGACCAGCGTGGTACCGGCCGACGCGACCGCGTCGCGCGGGCGCATCGACGGCTTGGTCTCGACATCGACGATGAGCTTGTCGAAGTCGGTACGGCCCTCGACCCGGGTGGCCTCGACCTTGTACGTGACCTTGAGCACCGGCGAGTAGACCGAGTCGACCGGGATCCGGCCGATCTCGGCGTCGGCCCGCTTGTTCTGCACGGCGGAGACGTAGCCCCGGCCGCGCTCCACCGTCAGCTCCATCTCGAGCTTGCCCTTGCCGTTCAGCGTGGCGATGTGCAGGTCGGGGTTGTGCACCTCGACGCCAGCCGGGGGTGCGATGTCGGCCGCGGTGACGGCGCCGGGGCCCTGCTTGCGCAGGTACATCGTCACCGGCTCGTCGTGCTCGGACGAGACCACGAGCTCCTTGAGGTTCAAGATGATGTCGGTGACGTCCTCCTTCACGCCCGGGACGGTCGTGAACTCGTGCAGCACACCGTCGATGCGGATAGACGTGATCGCGGCACCGGGGATCGACGAGAGCAGGGTCCGGCGCAGTGAGTTGCCGAGCGTGTAGCCGAAGCCGGGCTCGAGCGGGTCGATGGTGAACCGGGACCGGGTCTCGTCGACCGGCTCCTCGGCGAGGTTGGGACGCTGGGTGATGAGCACTGGTGATTCCTCTCCGCGAGGCCCGCTATATGACGCTCGCGATTAGGGGTCTGGCTTCCGGGTGGAGACCAGGGTTACTTCGAGTAGAGCTCGACGATGAGCTGCTCCTGGACCGGCGTGTCGATCTGCTGCCGGACCGGAAGCTGGTGGACGAGGATCCGCAGCTGGCCGGGGAGGACCTCGAGCCAGGCGGGAACGGGCCGCTCGCCATGCGTCTCACGCGCGATGATGAACGGCGTCATCTCCTGCGACTTCGGCCGGACATCGATGACGTCGTAGGCCGCGACCCGGTACGACGGCACGTTGACCTTGCGGCCGTTGACCATGAAGTGGCCGTGCACGACCAGCTGCCGGGCGTGCCGGCGGGTCCGGGCGAGGCCGGCACGGTAGACGACGTTGTCCAGCCGCGACTCGAGGATCTGCAGAAGAGCCTCGCCGGTCTTGCCCTGGGTGCGGTTGGCCTCCTCGTAGTAGCGGCGGAACTGCTTCTCGAGGATGCCGTATGTGTAGCGGGCTTTCTGCTTCTCGTGCAGCTGGAGGCGGTACTCGCTCTCCTTCTGACGGCCGCGGCCGTGCTGGCCGGGCGGGTACGGACGCCGCTCGTAGGCCTTGTCGAAGCCGACGAGGTCGACGCCGAGCCGGCGCGACTTCTTGGTGATGGGTCCGGTGTAACGGGCCATGACTGTTCGGGTCTCCTGTGGTCTCGGGCGTCAGACGCGACGGCGCTTCGGCGGGCGGCACCCGTTGTGCGCCTGCGGCGTCACGTCGGAGATCGTGCCCACCTCGAGGCCGACGGCCTGCAGCGAGCGGATCGCGGTCTCGCGGCCCGATCCCGGGCCCTTGACGAAGACGTCGACCTTGCGCATGCCGTGCTCCTGGGCCCGGCGGCCCGCGGCCTCAGCAGCCTGCTGCGCGGCGTACGGCGTGGACTTGCGTGAGCCCTTGAAGCCGACCTGGCCGGCACTGGCCCAGGAGATCACGTTGCCCTGCGGGTCGGTGATCGAGACGATCGTGTTGTTGAACGTGCTCTTGATGTGCGCGACACCGTGAGCGACGTTCTTCTTCTCCTTGCGCCGCACCTTGGCGGTCTGGCGGCCCTTGGCTGGGGGCATCTTGTGCTGCTCCTGTCCGGAAGTCTTCTTTGTGTGTGGCGGTCAGCGGTGCGGCGTGGTCGTCGTGACCCACCGCACGGTCACTTGCCGACCTTCTTCTTGCCGGCGACGGTCTTGCGCGGACCCTTGCGGGTGCGGGCATTCGTGTGCGTGCGCTGACCGCGCACCGGAAGGTGGCGGCGGTGCCGGATGCCTTGGTAGCTGCCGATCTCGACCTTGCGGCGGATGTCACCCTGCACCTCGCGGCGCAGGTCGCCTTCGACCTGGTAGTTGGCCTCGATCCAGTCGCGGAGCTTCACCAGCTCTTCGTCTCCGAGGTCTTTGACGCGCAGGTCGGGACTGACCCCGGTCTGCTTGAGCGTCTCGAGTGAGCGGGTGCGGCCGATGCCGAAGATGTAGGTGAGGGCGACCTCCAGGCGCTTGTCGCGCGGGAGGTCGACGCCGACGAGGCGTGCCATGCGGGCTCGTAGTCTCCTTCGTGAGGCGGAGGTGTCTGGCGCACCGCGTCCCACCTGCTTGCCCGCCGGTGGGCCCCGGCCTCCGCCCGGGGGTGTCCTCCGCCTTCCGCGGAGGTGCTGGTGCGTTGTTCAGATGTCGTATGACGCTGTGCTCAGCCTTGGCGCTGCTTGTGCCGCAGGTTCTCGCAGATCACCATGACCCGGCCGTGTCGGCGGATCACCTTGCACTTGTCACAGATGGGCTTGACGCTCGGCTTGACCTTCATCGATCTCTCCGTCGGGCGTGCTCGAGGGCGCGCCCTCGACGTCGTGGTTACTTGTAGCGGTAGACGATCCGACCGCGGGTCAGGTCGTATGGGCTGAGCTCCACCACGACGCGGTCCTCGGGGAGGATCCGGATGTAGTGCTGGCGCATCTTGCCCGAGATGTGCGCGAGAACCTTGTGGCCGTTGGAAAGCTCGACCCGGAACATGGCGTTCGGTAGAGCCTCGACCACGGTGCCCTCGATCTCGATGACCCCGTCCTTCTTCGGCATAGCCTCCGCGCTTCTACGTTTGCTTCTGACAGTCCCACTGGCGTCTGACGACCAGCCCGTTCGCACACCCCTGTCCCATGACGGAACCAGCCGCGGGGCACAACAAAACAGGCCACAGTGGGCCGAAGCAAGATTCTACGCCAAGACGGGGGTCCGACGCCAAACCGGCAGACGCGGGGCTACTCCGGCTCGTTCTCCGCGTCGCCGCCGACCCGGAACGGTTCGCTGACGCCGGTGTAAGCGAGGTGCCCGATCATGCCGTCGGCCGCGTGGTCGAGGTTGTGGCAGTGGTCCATCCAGACGCCCGGATTGTCGGCGACGAAGGCGATCTCATAGGTCTCGCCGGCCGCGACCTCGAGCGAGTCGGTCCACCATGGGCTTCCCGTCGCCTCGACCCCATCGCGGCTCAGCACCACCGCGTGGTGACCGTGCAGGTGCATCGGATGTCCGTCGCCGCTGGAGTTCTCGATACGCATCCGAACGACGTCGCCCTCGGCGACGACGTACATCGGCAGGTCCGGGAAGAGCCGGCCGTTGATCGCCCAGTGGATGCCGGGCCGTCCGTCGAGGAAGCCGGGCCGGCGGCTGATGCGGTACTCGAAGCGTCGGTCCGCTTTTGCAGGATCGAAGCCCACGTCGGTGGGCGACCCGTACGTCAGCAGGTCCAGGGACCGTTCCGGTTCTGCGGCCGTGGGCGCTTCGGCGGCAGCCGGGCCGAGGATCAGCGAGGTGGCGCCGAGATGCACGCGCACCGCACCACCGTCGTCGGGCATCTGCACCTCGAGGTCGACACGTCCACCAGCAGCCACCGGCACCGCGGCGTCGTCTACCGGCCCGGGCTCGTTGATGTCGCGCCCGTCGACGGCGAGGACCCGGTAGCCGGCACCGGCCACCCACGCACGATGCAGGCTGTCGTCGGTGTTGACGACGCGGACCCGGACCGACTCACCGGCCGGCGCCGTCTCGCGTACGACGCCGCTCCGCCCACCGATCGTTGGCACCCCGTCGTAGGTGTGAACGGCGGCGACGACGTCTCGCTCCTCCTCGGCATCGGGCGGAAGCACGACGAGCGTTCCGAACAGCCCCCGCCGGACCTGGGTGTGCGCGACCTGGTGCGAGTGGTACCAGTAGGTGCCCGTGTCCTCGGCGACGAACCGGTAGACGTGCGACTCCCCCTCGGCGAGGGCATCCTGCGTGACACCGGCGACGCCGTCCTCGGCGTTGGGTACGTCGACGCCGTGCCAGTGCAGCGTGATGCCATCGGGAACGGACTCGTTGACCAGGTTCACCTCCACCAGCTGGCCCTGGATGACCCGGATCTCGGGGCCCGGAGAGGTGCCATCCAGCGTGTACCCGTCGACTCGCTCGCCGGAGGGCAGAGTGAACTCCTCACGCCGCGCCGTGAGCGTGACGGCCACATCCGGCTCGGCGTCCTGTGGTCCGGTCAGGTCGGCAACGCTGACGTCGCCGGGCTGTGCCGGTGGACCGTCCCAGCCGTTGACCTCACCGTGCTCGTCATGGCCGCGATCGCCCGGCCCGCCGCCATAGTCCGGATAACCCATGCCCATGACGCTGTACGTGTCGGGCACGAGGCTGCCCGCCCACAGCCAGACGAGCGGGGCGAGCAGCGCGACCGTGGCGACGATGCCGATCACGGTCCGGTTCCGCCGCTTGACGGTGGCCCGGCCTGCCGTCTCCCGTGCCGTCTCCTCGACGGGGCCCTCTGCCGGGTCCCCTTCCGGAGGGTGCGAGACAGTCAGAGCGACGCCGCCGGTGCTGGAGCTGTCTCCTCGTTGGAGCCGCTTCCGGCCCGGCGGGCCGCCATGCTGGCGGCGCCCGCGATGACGAAGGCGTTCGCCGCATGCAGGAGTCCGACCGCCGGAGCGCCGAAGGAGATGAAGGCCAACGTGATCTGCACCGCGACGGCCAGCACCACCAGGCCGGCCCACTTGACCGCGCCGTCCACCTTGACGAAGAAGGAGATGACGAGGAGCAGGAGGGCGAGGAGCGGGATCACTCCGCTCCCGAGAATGCTGTGGATCGCGAAGCCGCCGTTGCCCTCGTAGCCGTCGGTGACGACCTTGCCGTCGTCGACGTCACTCCAGATGCCGAACAGGCCGAAGGCGATCACCGCGGCTTGGACGACGACGGCAAACGCGATCAGCTGAGCGATGACACGGTAAACGTTTCGCACAAGAGTCCCCTTGATTCGGAGCAGACCTGCGTAACTCGGCCTACGGGTGACCGTAGGCGATCGGATCTTAGCGGCGGCAGGATGCTGGCACGCGGATTTTCACGGAGGCTGGCACCCGGCAGCAGGGGGGTGTAGCGAAGCAGCACCGGATTCGATCACCCGAGACGACGACGCCGATCATTGTCGGCCAGGGTCCACACCGCCAGCAACGCGCCCCACGGGCCGGCAACCCACATCGGCCAGAAATACGGAACATCTGGGCCGGTGACGGCCACCAGCGTCCAAATCACCAGGTTGACCGACACCGCACAGCC
>JBKPCP010000025.1:0-15125 GCA_046727475.1 Actinomycetota bacterium
AGCCGCCGGAAGCCCCGGCCGCGCAGCACAGTGCGCAGGTCGGTGACGAAGCCGCCTGCGAGGCCCATCCCCGAAGGGTAGGGGTCGGCGGGTCAGCCTTGCTGGACGACCGCCATGGCGTGCTCGACGAGGCGGACGAGGACCTCCTTGACCGACTCGCGGTCGCGGGCGTCGGTGACGACGAACGGTACCTCGGCCGCGACCTGGAACACGCCGTCGCCGAGCTGCCCGCTCACCCGCACCGCGAAAAGCCGCCGGAAGCCCCGGCCGCGCAGCACAGTGCGCAGGTCGGTGACGAAGCCGCCTGCGAGGCCCATCCCCGAAGGGTAGGGGTCAGCGGGTCAGCCTTGCTGGACGACCGCCATGGCGTGCTCGACGAGGCGGACGAGGACCTCCTTGACCGACTCGCGGTCGCGGGCGTCGGTGACGACGAACGGTACCTCGGCCGCGACCTGGAGGGCATCACGAACTTCGTCGACGTCGTGCAGCTGGACGCCGTCGAACGCGTTCAGCGCGACGAGGAACGGGATGCCGCGCTGCTCGACGTAGTCGACGGCGCCGAAGCAGTCCGCCAGTCGGCGCGTGTCGACCAACACGACGGCGCCGATCGCGCCACGAGTGATGTCGTCCCACATGAACCAGAAACGGTTCTGGCCGGGTGTGCCGAACAGGTAGAGCACGAGGTCCTCGGCGAGAGTGATCCGGCCGAAGTCCATGGCCACCGTGGTGGTCGTCTTGTCCGGCAACATCGACAGGTCGTCCATCGACGTGGACGCCTCGGTCATCAGTGCCTCGGTGCGCAACGGTTCGATCTCGCTCACGGCACCGACGAACGTCGTCTTACCCACGCCGAAGCCCCCGGCGACGACGATCTTGACCGAGAGGGCGTCCTGGACGGCATGAGCGCCGTCTTCGACCTCAGAGTCGACGAAGGCCATCCCTCACCCTTTCGAGCACGCTCAGGTCGCGGGCCGGCGCCACCGCTCCGGTGTAGGCGACGTGCGGATCCGCGATATGGACGAGGCCTTCGGCCTCGAGGTCTGCAACGAGCACCCGGGCGACGCCGAGCGGCACCCGGACTATGGCCGCCACCTCGGCCACAGATCGAGGAGCGTGGCATATCCGCAAGATGCGCTCGCGCTCGGGTTCCGGATCGAGCCGGTGAGCTCGGCCGGCCTGGGTGGACGATACCAGCGCCTCGAGTGCGGTCTCCTGTACCGGGCGGGTGCGCCCACGGGTCGCCAGGTACGGCCGGACCCGTCCACCGTCTGGCGCGGTCATCGCTGGATCCTCCCGACTCGTCAGCCGACGCGAGCCGCCGGGGTCAGCGCGGCACCGACCCGCTCGACCAGCAGCGCCATCTCGTAACCCACCTGACCCAGGTCGGAGTCACCGGCGGCCAGCACTGCCAGGTGTGCGCCGTCGCGGACTGCCATGACCAGGAGGAACCCGTCGGCCATCTCGACCAGAGTCTGCTGCACCTGCCCGGCACCGAGGATCATGGACGCGCCGACGGTCAGGCTGGCCAGCCCGGAGACCACGGCCGCAAGCTGCTCGCCGCGATCGCGTGGCAGGCCCTGGGAGCCGGCCAGGTGCAGGCCGTCCGCGGACACCACGACGGTGTGCGCGGCGCCCGGGGTCCGGTCTACGAACCGGTCGAGCAGCCAGCCGAGCTCCTCACTCGAGGCGCTGGTCACGAATCGCTCCTCTCGGGATCGTCAGGTCGTTTGGGGACCCACCCGCCGGTCTCCTCGCGGCCACGGCTGACACCGCGCTGCAGGTTGGCCAGTGTCGACGCGACCTCACTCGCGTCCTTCTCCGGGGCGGGTGGCCGAGCGTTGGCTGCTTCGCCCACCACCTCGGCGATCGAGCCGGGGACGAGGGTGGCCCCACGCCGCCGGACCGGAAGTCCGGACGTGCTGAGGGCCGGCTCGTCGGCGGCCGGGACCGGCTCGGCCGCGGTGGTCCAAGCCGACGGTTCGCGCCGCGGGGCCGGAGGAGGTTCCGGGGCGCGCTGGGTACGCCGTGCGCTGGCAGCTTCCTCGGCCGTGCGCAGGGCGGCCGCCGCACGGCGCCAGCCTTCGTCGGCCGGGCTCGACCAGTCGAGTGGACCGCCGCCGCGCTGGAACCAGGCCGACCGGACGGCCTCGTAGATGGGGGAGTCGCCCTCCGGGAGCTGCGGTTCGGGCGCGCGCAGCGATCGGGGCGGCTCGTCGTAGCCCCTGCCACCGGGACGGCCCATCTCGTCGGGGCCACGGCCACTGGGCCGGGTCGGTAGGCCGTTCGCGGCCGCCAAGCCGTTGACCGGCTGAACGGGGCGAGCGGGTGGTTGCGGCGGCAACCCGGGCGTCTGGGAGGGACGCGACGGCATTGGCGACGGCCGGAACGGCGCCTCGATCTGGCGCGGGGCGGGTTCGGCCGGAGGGAGCGACCGGCGGGGGAAGTCCTCCAACGGATGGCCGGCCGACCGTGGGACGATCGGATCCGGCGGCTGGGCCTGAACGGCTTGGAGCACGCCCTCCGAAGTATCCAGCGGCGATACGACCAGGTGCGCCGGCAGGTCGACCTGGGCGATGGTTCCACTGGGCTCACCGGGCACGAGGCGGACGACGATCCCGTGCCGCGCCGCCAGCCGGGCGACGACGTAGAGACCCAGCGTCCGAGACGCCGCGACGTCGATGTCACCGGGCTCGCGCAGTCGCTCGTTCAGCGAGACCAGCTGGTTGGCCGGGATCCCGAGACCGGAGTCGGCCACCTGTAGGCGCAGGCCGCCACCCAGGAGCGGCTGGCTGGTAACAGTGACTGGCGTGGACGGCGCGGAGTACTCGGTCGCGTTGTCGAGGAGCTCGGCGAGCAGGTGCGCGACGTCGTCGACGGCAGCGGGCGTGACCAGGTCGGTGGGCATGACGCCGAACTTCACCCGGGGGTACTGCTCGACCTCGCCCACTGCGGTGCGGACGACGTCGAGGACCGGCGCGGCTATCCCGGAGCGGCGCATCTCCTCGACCCCGGCGAGAACCAGGAGACTCTCGGCGTGCCGGCGGACGCGGGTTGCGAGGTGGTCGATCCGGAACAGCGTGCCGAGCTGGTCGGGGTCGCGCTCGCGGGCTTCCAGGTCCTCGATCTCGCCGAGCTGCCGGTCGACCAGCGACTGGGTACGCCGCGAGAGGTTGACGACGATCGTGTCGAGGTTCTGGCGCAGCAGCGCTTGCTCACCCGCGACCCGGACGGCAGTGGAGTGGACGGCATTGAAGGCTGTCGCGACTTCGCCGATCTCGTCGCGACCTTCGGGCGTGACGGCAGCGCCGACTTTGCGGATGACGGCCGGGCCGTCGCTCTGGATCCGCGAGACCAGCGCGGGCAGGCCGGTGTCGGCGGCCTCCTGCGCCGCACCGCGAAGGCGGCGCAGCGGGCGGATGATCGAACGTGCGACCGCGGCGGCCATCGCGACGGTCAGGCCCAGCAGGACGACGATCGCAGCGGCTGTGGCTGCGGCGACGATCTGTGCCCGGGTGGCTGCGCTGGACGCCGTCTCCACGATCCCGTCGGCGAGGCCGTCCTGGAGGCCACGGAACACGTCGATCCGATTCGACGCTGCCTCGTACCAGGCGTCGGGTGTGGTGTCCGGCGCTTCGGTGGCGGCCATGGCGGCGGCGCGGAGCTCGTCGACCGGTCCGCGTACGGCTGGTACCTCGCCGTAGTACAGCGCGCGCACCTCGGGCTCGGCGGTGGCGACGAACCGGCCGAGCAGGAAGTCCTGCTCGCCCTGCGAGATGGCTTCGCGCTGGCGCTGCTCGTCGGTCAAGGGTTCCCCGCCGCCGAGCACGTGGGCAAACAGCCCGCGCTCGACCGAGGCTGACTCGGTGGCCCGGACCAGCGAGTCGAGGCTGCCGATCTCGGCGACGAGTTCGGTGTCGGTGGAGCCGCTTCCGCTGGCAGGGACGAAGCGGGCGAGTGCCTCGACGATGATGTGGTAGTCCTCGACGCCCGGGGAGTCGTAAGGCTCGAGGACGATGTCACGGGAGCCGCGGTAGGCGTCGAGCAGACCGAGCTGGACTTCGGTGGTACGGACGGCCTCGGCAACCGCCGGGTCCAGGTCGTCTTCGGGGAGCTGATTCATCTCCTCGCGCAGTGTCGCGATGGCTTCGTCGGTCTCGTTGCGAGCGTTGGAAACGGCGCCCGGACCACTGACGTTGACGTCCGCGAGGCCGGAGACATCGCGCTCGTCCTGCAGCTTGTCGATCGCGTCGATGGCGGCAACCGCGACCCGAGCGTTGCGTTCGACGTCGGTGGCCGTGCCCGCACGGGCGAGGGCGTCGCGGAACAGGAACGCGCCGAGCACGAGAGCGCCGAGCAAGGGCAAAAGGACCAGGACGCCGACGCGGGACCGCACGCTTCGGTCGTGAAGGAATGCCTGCCAGGCCGAGCCGATCCGATCCCTACGTTGCCTCGCCTTTGCGACCGGCTTGGCTGCCGGTGCAGGGCGTTCATTCGTTCGCGGCCGCTTTGCGACGCCGGTCTCGTTGCTCCGGTGTCCTCGCGGGTTCCGCGTCATCGGTTTGGTCCCTTCCTTTTGATCTTCCCCCCGGGAGTCATCGACCAGACCCAGCCGGGGCAACACTGCCACGGCGGAGCGGTGTCACGGCATGAGACGGTAGACGACGCTTCCCATCCGTACCGCATCCTGTCAATACCTGGACAGTCAGCGGTACCCCAGTTGGCGGCTCTAGGGTGCCTGACGAAGCACCAAACCCCCAAACGCGGCATTTCAGGGGTGGGCGTCCAGCGGGGCGCCTCGTGCCTCTACCGCCGTGAAGATCGTCGTGCAAGCCGCCCGCGCGTGCTGCGGTGTTCAGGCTTACACAACGATCTTCACGGCCACTGCTTCACGGCCGCTGCTTCACGGCCGCTGCTCAGCGCTCGACCTCACCGGCGATGAACTTCTCGACCAGTTGGCGGCACACGTCGTCCGGGTACTGCTCCGGCGGCGACTTCATGAAGTACGACGACGCCGACAGGATCGGACCACCGACGCCGCGATCCTTTGCGATCTTCGCCGCGCGGATGGCGTCGATGACGATGCCGGCCGAGTTGGGCGAGTCCCAGACCTCGAGCTTGTACTCCAGGCTGATCGGAGCGTCGCCGAAGTTGCGGCCCTCCAGCCGAACGAACGCCCACTTGCGGTCGTCGAGCCACTCCACGTAGTCGGACGGTCCGATGTGGACGTTGCGGGGCGCGATCTCCTCCGCCAGCTGCGACGTGACCGACTGGGTCTTGGAGATCTTCTTCGACTCCAACCGCTCGCGCTCGAGCATGTTCTTGAAGTCCATGTTCCCGCCGACGTTGAGCTGGTACGTACGGTCGACGGTGACCCCGCGATCCTCGAACAGCTTGGCCAGCACCCGGTGCGTGATCGTGGCACCCACCTGGGACTTGATGTCGTCGCCGACGATCGGTACGCCCGCCGCGGTGAACTTGTCCGCCCACTCCTTGGTGCCCGCGATGAACACGGGCAGGGCGTTGACGAAGGCGACACCCGCATCGATGGCGCATTGGGCATAGAACTTCGCGGCGTGCTCCGAGCCGACCGGCAGGTAGCAGACGAGCACGTCGACGCGCGTCTCGCGCAGTACTGCCACGACGTCGACCGGATCGGCGTCGGCCTCCGTGATCGTCTCGCGGTAGTACCGGCCGAGGCCGTCGAGGGTGTGACCCCGCTGGACGGTGACTCCGGTGGCCGGGACGTCGCAGATCTTGATGGTGTTGTTCTCGCTCTCGCCGATCGCGTCCGCCAGGTCCAGGCCGACCTTCTTGGCGTCGACGTCGAACGCTGCGACGAACTCGACGTCGCGGACGTGGTAATCGCCGAACTGCACGTGCATCAGACCGGGCACCTTGTGACCCGGATCGGCGTCGCGGTAATAGTGCACGCCCTGGACAAGCGAGGCGGCGCAGTTGCCCACGCCCACGATGGCTACCCGAACCGAATTCATCGGCCTTCCTTCCACTCTTCGGGGCGGACCGGCGGGGGTCCGGTCCGCCTTCGGGGCGTGCTGCCCCGCGTGCTCTTGGTTCCGTCACTTGCTCGGCGCTCGGTCTCGATGAGCGCGTCGAGCCACCTGACCTCACGCTCGACCGACTCGAGGCCGTGGTTCTGCAACTCGAGGGTGTATGCGTCGAGCCGCTCGCGGGTCCGCTGTAAGGCAGTACGGAACTGCTCGACACGCTCCTGTAGACGGGTCCGCCGGCCTTCGAGGATGCGCATACGGGTGGCAGCGTCCGCCCGCGCGAAGAATGCGAAGTGCACCCCGAACTGCTCGTCGTCCCAGGAGGACGGTCCAGCCTGCGCGAGCAGGTCGGCGAAGCGTTCCTTTCCCTCGGGCGTGAGCTTGTACACGATCTTGCTCCGGCGACCGCCGAGATGGGTGGCGGGCGCTGTATCGACCGAGTCCTCAGCGAGGCACCCGCGGCGGACCAGGTCCTTCAGGCATGGGTAGAGGGTGCCGTACGAGAACGCGCGCCCCCAGCCCAGCAGCGCGTTGACCTGTTTGCGCAACTCGTAGCCGTGCATCGGCGCGTCGTGGAGGATGCCGAGGACGGCCAGCTCCAGAGCGTCGGCACGCTTCCGCACGGTGCATGCACTCCTCGAGGCCATCGGATCGATGTATCGACTCGATACATCGGGCTGATAGCCTAGGACCTTAGATCGACCAGTGCGTGACGCGCAAGACCCGCCTACAGTGGTGCTGCGGCATCTCGGGGCTTGGGGATGTCGGGGTGGACCGTCGTAGGCTGCCACGCGGTGCCGTGTCACCTGGTCCTGTCCCCGACGAGAGATCCCCTGTGAGCAACGAACGACGACGGCCAGCCGGAAGACGCAGGCGGACGGAGGTCGCTCCCCGCCCAGTCAACGGTCAGGACGCGCCACTGCGCTCGCGTCCCAGCAGCGTCGGATCGCCGGCTCCGGGCAGCCCCGGCGACGTCTTCCTCAGCGCTACCGGCGGGTCCGGCGGACTGGTTCCCCCGAATGGGGGTTCCGCGAGGCCAGGCGGCCCGGGACGGCCGCCGGGGTCGGCCGGTGGGCCGGGTCGGCCCGGCGGGGCCGGCGGATCGGGTTCGGGACGCATCGGCAACGGTGGCATCGGTGCTGGCGGCTTCGGAGACGCCGGCGATGACGGCCGCGGTGGCAAGCCGGCCCGCCGTTACGCCGCCGACAAGGGCAAGAAGCGCGGCTGGCGCAGGTGGTTCACCTGGAAGAAGATCTCGCTCTATGCGTTCGGGATGTTCATGCTCGGCGTCGCCGGCATCGGAATCGCCTATGCGATGACTCCGGTGCCGGAGGCCAACGACTTCTCTACCTCGCAGGCGACGATCGTCTACTGGAACGACGGGACGACCGAGCTCGGCCGCTTCAGCGCGGAGAACCGCGAGAGCGTCGGAATCGAGGAGATCCCCGAGCACGTCCAGCACGCAGTGATCGCCGCCGAGGACCGCAGCTTCTATGAGAACAACGGATTCGACCCGGTCGGGATCGCACGAGCGGGCTGGCACAGCCTCACCGGCGGTGAGATCGCCGGTGGCGGCTCGACGATCACGCAGCAGTACGTCAAGAACTACTACCTGACCCAGGAACAGACGATCACCCGCAAGATCAGGGAACTGTTCATCTCGATCAAGATCGACCAGCAGCTCGACAAAGATCAGATCCTGCAGGATTACCTCAACACCATCTGGTTCAGCCGGGGCACGTACGGCGTCCAGACCGCGTCGAAGAGCTACTTCGGCAAGTCCGTGTCCGACCTGACGCTGGAGGAGGGCGCTGCGCTGGCGGCGATCCTTCGCAGCCCGACCCTCTACGACCCGACTCTCGGCGAGGAGAACGCGGCACGCTTCACCGAGCGCTTCCGCTACGTGCTCGACGGCATGGTGGAGAAGGGCTGGCTGGACCAGGCCACCGCCGACGCGGCTGTGCCACCGACCGTTCTGCCGGAGCAGAAGAGCAACCAGTACGCGAATCCCAATGGCTACCTCCTCCAGCAGGTGAGACGTGAGCTCCGGGAGGCCGGCATCGATGACGAGCAGATAGAGACCGGTGGCCTGCGCGTCGTCACCACGTTCAGCCCGAAGGCGCAATCCGCGGCGATCAACGCCGTCAACCAGGAGTTCCCGCCGGAGACGGAGAACTCGGAGGGCGTCCACGTCGGCCTTGCCGCGGTGACGCCTGGCGACGGTGCAGTGGTCGCGATGTATGGCGGCAAGGACGCGGTCGAGCGTGAGTTCAACAGCGCGGTCGATGCGTTGCCACAAGCCGGATCGACGATCAAACCCTTCACGCTCCTGGCGGCGTTGGAGAGCGGTATCTCGCTGGAGAGCCGATTCAGGGGCAACTCCCCATTGGAGGACGAGGCGCTCGGCGATCAGCCCGTCAACAACGAGTTCAATCAGGACTACGGCGAGTATGTCGGTCTGGTCGAGGCGACTGCGAAATCCATCAACACGGCGTTCGTGGATCTGACCCTGAAGGTCGGCCCCCAGAACGTCTACGACGCTGCCGTCCGTGCCGGCATCCCGGCTGAGCCCGAAGAGGACATCCAGCTGCTGCCCAACGGCCGGATCACGCTGGGCACGGCCTCGGTCGCTCCGATCAGCATGGCCGATGCGTATGCCACGTTCGCCGCCCAGGGCCAGCAGGCCGATTGGTACACGGTCGCGAAGGTCACGGATCCGTCCGGCGCTGTCCTGTACGAGGGCAAGACCGAGGTCACGAAGGCGTTCGAGGCCGACATCGTCGCCGACGCCACGTACGCCATGACTCAAGTGGTGGAAGATCCGGACGGAAGCGGCAGCCGAGCACTTGCCGACCTCGGCCGACCTGCCGCTGGCAAGACCGGCACCGCCGCCCTCTACAAGGACAGCACGACGTCATCGTGGTTCACCGGCTTCACCCCGCAGCTGTCGGCTGCCGTCGCGTTCTACAGGGAGGACGCGCAGGGCAAGCCGGCCGACATGGACGGCGTCGGAGGGCTCGACACCTTCTTCGGCGGCAGGTACCCGGCGCAGGTCTGGACCGCGTTCATGAAGGCGGCCCTGGAAGGCGAAGAGGTTCTGGAGTTCCCGGAGCGTTCCGACATCGGCAAGCCGCTCAACCCGAGTCCCACGCCGACTGCCACACCTGCCATCTGCCCGCCGGGGACCGAGGGAACGCCGCCGACCTGCACGCCGATTGGCGAGTCGCCCGGCGACATCGACGTGCCGAATGTCGTGGGGCTGGACCAGCAACAGGCCGAACGAGTGCTCGAGCGGGCCGGCTTCAACGTATCCGTCGGCCAGCGCGAGACGAACCAGGCGCCGCCCGGGCAGGTTGTCGAGCAGAATCCAGCAGGCGGCACGGCGCCGTCCGGCTCGACCGTGACAATTGTGGTGGCGACGGCGACCGCGGTCGCGAACGTGAACGTCCCGAACGTCGTGGGCATGAAGCAGGGTCAGGCGCAAGCCGAGCTGCAGAACGCCGGCTTCAACGTGGCCGTGGTGGAGCAGGCCAGCCAGGCGCAGCAGGGCGAGGTCATCGCTCAGAGTCCCACTGGCACAGCCCCGGCGGGCTCGACGATAACGATCGTCGTCTCTGCTGGGAATGGCCCATAGCCGGCCGCCCGCTGGAGCTGTCCGCAGGCGACGCGGCACCGTCGGTCCCACCTGCAGAGCGGAACGACAGCAGAGCCAGCTAGCTTCTGGCGGGTGACCCGACCGATCGCGATGCCGAGTGCCGACGACCCGGTCGTCGCGGCAGCGAGCGCGGCCGTCGGTGGGCCGGTCGGCAGGCACGCGAGCGTTGGACACAGCTGGTGGGGACCGGTACGGGTGGCGTTGGCCACGGCATGCGTCATCCTCGGCCTCGGTGTGATCGCCGACGTGCCGTGTCGGAGCGACGGGTGGGAGAGCCGGGAGGACCGGTCCATGTGGACGGGTCTGTGCTACAGCGACGTTGGCTTCCTGTACCGCGAGCGCGGCTTCGCGGACGGCGCCGTGGCCTATCGCGACTCCCTTCTGGAGTATCCGGTCCTGACCGGCGCGGTCATGCAGGTCTCCGCGATTCTGGCGAGGGCGCTGACCGACGAAGCCGAGGTAGGAGGCAACGGCGCGTCCGAGCCCGAACGCACGGCGCTGAACGAGAGCGTGCGCTTCTACGACGTCACGGCCCTGCTGATGGGACTGGCCGCCCTGGTTGTGGTCGTCGCCACCGCTCGGACGGTGCGTCGCCGTCCGTGGGACGCGATGATCGTCGCGGCATCTCCGATGCTGCTGCTCACCGCGACCATCAACTGGGACCTCCTGGCCGTCGCACTCACATCGCTGGCGATCCTGGCCTGGACCCGTGAGCGACCCGTGACGGCCGGCATCCTGGTGGGCCTGGGTGCGGCCGCCAAGCTCTACCCGGTGCTGCTGCTCGGACCGATGTTGCTCGTCGCATTGCGGGCCCCCAACCGGGCCCGGGCGCTGGCCGACTACGCCGCAACTCTCGGCGCGGCCGTGCTGGCCTGGGTCGCGGTCAACCTGCCGGTCTATCTGTGGGCGCCGGACGGCTGGCGCGAGTTCCTCACGTTCAACCGCGACCGCAGGGCCGATTTCGGGTCGCCTTGGTACGCGATAGAACAGCTCTGGCCGGGAGCCTTGCCCGACCGGATCGATGGTCTCGTCGTCGCGGGCGCCGTGGTGCTCCTCGCCCTGATCACCTGGCTGGCCGTGGAAGCACCCGAACCCCCTCGGCTCGCGCAGCTCGCCTTTCTTTCCGTCGCCGCATTCCTGGTCGTCAACAAGGTGTGGTCGCCGCAGTACGCGCTGTGGTTGTTGCCGCTTGCGGCGCTCGCGAGGCCACGTTGGCGCGACGTGCTGATCTGGCAGGCAACCGAGGTGGTGTACTTCCTGGCCGTGTGGTGGCATCTCGCGACGCTCTACGACCCCGTCCACCCGCTGATCGGGTCGCGTGGGTATGCCGCCGCCACCGCGTTGCGGATCGCCGGACTGGCCTGGCTGGCCGGCGTCGTCGTACGCGACGTGCTGCGCCCGGAGTACGACCCGGTTCGGCCCTACCTCGACCTCCCACCGCCGTCCGGCGCCCACGCGCGACCCGGTGAGGCGCCCGCGTCCACAGCTGCAGGGGCGACACCGTGATCGAGGAAGCCGAGACGGACGCCGGCACCAAGGTCACGGCCCGTGACCGGGTGCGGGCCGCCGCACGTCGTCTGCATCCGACCGACCGCGACGCTCTGTTGATCTGGCTCGCCAGCCGTGCCTCGGTGTGGGTCGTGGCCGGCGCGGTCGGGCTGCTGTTCGCCACGTCCGACGGCGGCGTCGTCCCGTTGCTCGACCGCTGGCAGCAGTGGGACTACCACCACTTCCGGGGTATCGCGCTCCACGGATACGGGGGCGAGCCGACGGGCGTGCCCAACGAGGCCTTCTTTCCCGGATTCCCGGCCCTGCTGGCGTTCGGGAATGCGCTCGGCATCCCGCACGTCGTCGCCGGTCTGCTGGTGTCCCTCGTCGCCGGTGGTGTGGCGGCTGTGGCCCTCGCGCGGCTCGGCGATCTGGAAGGCGGGCCGGGAACGGGACGGCTTGCGGTCTTGTTGTGGGTGTTCGCGCCGCCCGCGGTGTTCCTCGCGGCCCCGTACACCGAGTCTCTGTTCCTCGGCTTTGCGATCCCGGCCTGGCTGTGCGCCCGTCAGGGTCGGTGGGCCCCCGCGAGCCTACTGACGGCTGCGGCCTGCACCGTCCGGGTGAGCGGTGCGTTCTTGCTCGCGGCGATCGTGGTCGAGTGGTTGACCTCCCGACACGAGCGGCACTGGACCGACGTGCCGTGGTTGTTGCCGCCGGCCGCAGTGCTCGGCGCCTGGACGATCTACCTCTGGCGGTCGACCGGTGACTGGCTGGCCTGGCTGCACGCGCAGGCGCAGGAGTGGAACCGGGACTTCACTTGGCCGTGGGACGCGCTGAGGCACACCTGGAACGCGGCCTTCTGCCGCTCGTCAGGCGGAATGCTCTGCGTCGGCGACGAGGTCGGCGGCGGCCTGTCGCCCGGCTTCGCCTGGATGTTCCGCGCCGAGATAGCCGCCATGGTGATCGGTGTTGCGCTCACCGTCGCCCTGCTCGTCTGGCGCCGTTGGGGCGACGCCACCTGGGTCGGCCTGCAGGTCATCGCGTTCGGGACGTCGTTCTGGTACTTCTCGCTGCCGCGTGCCACGTTGCTCTGGTGGCCGCTGTGGATCGCCCTGGCTGTGGTCGCCGTTCGTCGCCGTTGGGTGCTGTGGGCGTACCTGAGCCTCAGCGTGCCGCTGATGGCGCTGTGGGCCGCCGCCTTCCTGACCGGTCGCTGGGCCGGCTGACCGGGCTCGGGCATCAGGCCCAGACGATGCGGTCGAACGTCGTCGTCGTGTAGCGGACGTCGACGTCGATCTCGTCACCGACGGCGGGCGGGTCGATGTTCGCCGGCAGCCAGATCAGCGAGCACTGCATGTGCGGCGGCTCGGCGAACCAGCGCTGCTTCCCCGCCACCCGGAACGGCGACAGCGCCCGCCCCACGGCTTCGAGCGAGCCCTTTGCAACCGCCACGGCGCGCTGCCGCACCGACGTCGCGGGCGTCGGTGCCTCCAGGGCGATTCCGTGAGCCGTTCCGCCCGCGACGACCAGCAGGATGCCGTCGCGCCGCGACTTCCGTTGCCGGTAGCCGAATGGCTGTCCGTGCCGCAACGGGTGGACGTCGAGCACGCTGGCTCGGGCACGCAGCGCGGACCGGTCGCCGAGCCAGAGCGCCGTCCCGACCCGGAGCCGGACCTCTCTCCCCGTCTCCGCCGCGAGTTGGTCAGCCTCGTCGGCACTCAGGTGACTGACCCACAACCGGTCGCCCTCGACTTCGGTCGTCGCGATGAACAGCCGAGACAGATCCCGCGCCTGAGCCATCCGGTCACCCGCGAGGGGAAGGTGGAGCGCCCAGCCCTCGAACCGGACGTCGTCCAGAATGGACACCGCCTGACCGATCTCGGTCGCGGCGATTCCGTGTCTCCGCATGCTCGTGATGAGTTCGACTATGACCCGGGGCCGGCTCGTGCTCTCGGCGAGGACGCGCAGGTCGGTAAGCCGGGAAACCGTGTGGATGACGCGGGAGTTGTCGGTGAGGCCGAGGTCGTAACCAGGCCGCCACGGGGACAAGACGAGCACGTCACCCGGAAATGGCACGTCGACGGCGCTGATCTCCTCATACGTCCCGACCGCAAGGGTAGGCACGCCCAAGGCGGCCGCTTCCGTTGCCAGCACGGGCCGGCCGAAACCGTAGCCGTTGCCCTTGCTCACCGGCACGACGCCACCGTGCTCGGCGAGATACGACCGGAGGTGCCCCCGCCAACGCCCTGCGTCGACGTGCAGCGTCAGCGGCACTGTCAGGCCCGCCGCTTCATGTAGAGGTCGAACGCGGTGTAGAGCACCTTCGAGATCGGCAGGTCCCATTCGCCGGCATACTCGACCGCCTGCCCGCCGGTACCGATCTTGAAACGGATGAGCCCGACGTGTGGGTCGTCCTCGTCGAGGGTGTCGGTGATGCCCCGCAGGTCGTACACCTCGCAGCCCTCGGCCAGGGCGTCACGGATCATTCGCCATTGGATCGCGTTCGAACCACGTACCTCGCGCTTCTCCGTCGACGAGGCGCCGTAGGAGTACCAGGCGTGTGTCCCCACGCGGACCATCGTGGTGGCAGCGACCAGGTCGT
This sequence comes from Actinomycetota bacterium, assembly GCA_046727475.1. Lineage (GTDB taxonomy): Bacteria > Actinomycetota > Actinomycetes > Jiangellales > Jiangellaceae > DAIUDS01. Next base: position 13,754 of record JBKPCP010000025.1, read on the forward strand.
CCTCGTGTCGGGCCAGGTAGAGCCGCAACCGAAACGGATCCTCGGCGGTCATCGCCTGCCACATGCCCTCGAAGTACGAGAGTGGCCGCGGTGTGAAGCCATCACGATGCGCCGTCTGGACGTAGAGATCGTGGAAGGCCGGGATGTCCTCGGCGTTGCCGGTTTGGACGGTCACGCCCGCCTTCTCGGCCTTCTTGACGTTGCGCCGCCACAGCTGGTTGAAGCCCTTGAGCAGGACGTCCTCGTCGAGCCCCACGAGTGGCAGCTGGGAGACATAGCGCGGCTGGCCGGCGGCGAAGCCGCCGATGTCCGAAGGAGGCCGCCACCCGAGTGCCGCAAGCTGGGTGACGACGGCTGTGCCGGTCGGCGACACTGCTTCGGGGTCGACGTCGCCCAGGCGACTAACGGTGTCGTCGGCCAACGCAGCCTTGACCGTCGCCGCGCTCCAGCGGCGGGTGACGACCGGCGGGCCCATTCGCAGACCGAAGGCACCGTTCGCCTTCACGTGCGAGACGAGCGGATCGAGCCACCGGTCCAGGTCGTTCGCCAGGGCCGCGCCGGTCCAGTCGATGGCCGGGCCCTCGGGTAGGTAGGCGAGGTATCGGGGTATCCGTGGCGCCTGCCGGTAGAGCACCAGGCCCACGCCCGCGAGGTCATCGTCCTCAAACCAGCCGATGGAGTGTGCCCGCCATTCGCGCTTCACGTCCCCCCACGCCGGGGTCTGCAGGAAGCTCACCGAGGGCCGAGCGGCGATGGCGGCGAGATGCGCCTCACGGGAGATCTCGCGCACCTGGAGAGTCACAGTGGACGAGATTACCGGGGCGGTTCGGCCCAGCCCTCGATTCGGGACAACGTCCGCCTGCCGATGGCTGCGAAGCGCGGATCGTCGACCAGGCCGGTGTCGATCAGGACCACGCCGAAGAACACGGCCCAGCCGCGCGCCCGGCGGAGCGTCGCCGGTGATAACGGTCCATAGGGGGCGACGGCCTGTCGGTGGGCACGTGAAGGGAACAGCATCCAGATCGCCGCGAGGTCGGTCGCCGGATCACCGCGGGTGACGTCGCCCCAGTCGATCACGGCGCTGAGCCGGCCCCGGTCGACGAGGATGTTGCGTGGGTGCGCCGACAACCGGCCCCTCCGCTCCTCGAGCGCCGGAATGTGCAGCGCGTGAAGGAAACGGCCGAGTGTCGTGGCCTGGTCCGGCCAGGGTTCGACGAGGTCGGCCGGTACACCGGCCAGCCACGGAACCACACTCCAACGCCACGGATATCCGGCGCCGGGCACTCCAGTGCGAAGCGGCGCGGGAGCCGGTAGCGGCAGCCGGTCGGCGAAGGTCGGCAGCCAACGCTGCTCGTGCGTGACGAGCTCCGCG
>JBKPCP010000026.1:0-7864 GCA_046727475.1 Actinomycetota bacterium
GATAATGACCGCGCTCAGCGCTCGGCGGGCTCCGGCAGGCCGTGCCATGAGTCCCAGAGGGCCGCATAGGCCCCGCGTTCGGCCACGAGCTCCTCGCGCGTGCCGAGCTCGGTGACGCGACCGTCCTCGACCACCGCGACCCCGGAACGTGGACCGCGTGTCGGGGACACCGGGGTGGGCGACGGGGGCCGCGGTTTGATCACGTAAACCATGCTGGGCAGCGCATCACCAGGCATAGAAACCTGGTGAAGTGCGGCCCAGCATGGTTTACGTGATCAAACCCCTCCCGCGAAGTGGGCCAGTAGGCTCGGCCAGGTGCATGACACGGTCCTGGTCGTCGACTTCGGGGCGCAGTACGCGCAACTGATCGCTCGGCGGGTGCGCGAGGCGAAGGTGTACTCGGAGATCGTGCCGCACACGATGCCGGTGGCCGAGATGATCGCCCGACGGCCGAGAGCGATCATCCTGTCCGGCGGCCCGTCCAGCGTGTACGCGGACGGCGCGCCCCAGGTCGACGCCGAGTTGCTGACGACCGGTGTCCCGACGTTCGGCATCTGCTACGGCTTCCAGGCGATGGCACTGACGCTGGGCGGCGGCGTCGCGCGGACCGGCCTGTCGGAGTTCGGACGCACCACCGTGCGAATCGAGAACGCGGGCACGCTCCTGACCGGCCTGCCGGACGCGCCGACGGTGTGGATGAGTCACGGTGACGCGGTCACGCGCGCTCCGGACGGGTTCGCGGTCCTCGCCGGCACGGATGGTTCGCCGGTGGCCGCCTTCGAGGACCCAGCAAGGGGGCTCGCCGGTGTCCAGTGGCACCCGGAGGTCCTGCACTCCGAACACGGCCAGACGGTGATCGAGCGTTTCCTCTATGACGTCGCCGGCGCCCGGCCGACCTGGACCATGGTCAACATCGTCGACGAGGCGGTCGAGGCGGTACGCGCCCAGGTCGGCGGCAAGCGGGTCATCTGCGGGCTGTCCGGGGGGGTCGACTCGGCTGTCGCCGCGGCGCTCGTCCAACGGGCGGTCGGTGACCGGCTCACCTGCGTCTTCGTCGACCACGGCCTGCTCCGTGCCGGCGAGGCCGAGCAGGTCGAGCGTGATTACGTCGCGGCAACCGGCGTCGACCTGCACGTGGTCGAGGCCTCCGACCGGTTCCTCGATGCGCTGGACGGCGTCGCCGACCCCGAGCAGAAGCGCAAGATCATCGGACGGGAGTTCATCCGGGCGTTCGAGCACGCGGCTCGCGAGGTCGTCGCCGAGGGCGACGGCGTCGAGTTCCTCGTGCAGGGCACGCTGTACCCCGACGTCGTGGAGTCCGGTGGCGGCGAGGGCGCGGCGAACATCAAGAGCCATCACAACGTCGGCGGGTTGCCCGAGGACCTGCGCTTCTCGCTTGTAGAGCCACTGCGGACGTTGTTCAAGGACGAGGTCCGCGCCGTCGGCGAGCAACTCGGCCTGCCACCCGAGATGGTCTGGCGTCACCCGTTCCCGGGCCCCGGGCTGGCCATCCGCATCGTCGGCGCCGTGACCCGCGAGCGACTCGACATGCTCAGGCGCGCCGACCTGATCGCCCGCGAGGAGCTCACCCGGGCGGGCCTGGATCGCGCCGTGTGGCAGTTCCCGGTCGTGCTGCTGGCCGACGTGCGGTCTGTCGGCGTCCAGGGCGACATGCGAACGTACGGGCATCCCGTCGTGCTGCGTCCGGTGTCCAGCGAGGACGCCATGACAGCAGACTGGTCGCGGCTGCCGTACGACCTCCTCGAGCGCATCTCGACGCGCATCACCAACGAGGTCCGCGAGGTCAACCGCGTCGTCCTGGACATCACCAGCAAGCCTCCCGGCACCATCGAGTGGGAGTGACCGGTCCTCGGATTAGGCCAGTCGTCACCTGCGATTCGCGGCGTCGTCGCAGTTCGGACACATGAGCCGCATTCGGTTGAGGCGTGTCCGGTCTCGTCGTGCGACCGCGCATGCCTTCGCCTGCGCAGGCCGCCGGCGCACCCGCTCAGCCTGATCGATCTCGTGCGCTCCTTTTGCCCGATCTGCACCGCCCCGGGACCGTGGTCGCGGGCTTCGGGCGCACCGAGCAAAGGCTGACGCGGTGGATCTACGAGAACACCTCAGGGCTTCGGGTGAGTCGGTCACTTACACCGTCCGAACCATTGGCAGGACCAGGACCCGGCTGCCATCGATGGCGCTCACCAAGCGTTTGGTGGGGAGGCGGACGGGTACACGCGCGCCGGCATCGGAAGGACGGTCTTTCAACACGTCCACGTCTGGGAGGAAACCATGGCCGCGCCTCACACCTCAGGCGGGGAGTTGGAACGAGTCCGAGCCAACCGGACAGGTGCCTACGTCACGGTCGCCGGCGTGGTCATCTCAACATCGCGGTGTTCCTTGACTGGGCGACGCCAGAAGGCGAGGAAGTCGGGTTCAGCGGGTACGAGTCGGACTGCCTTCTGCCGTTCGCCGCGTAACTGGGTATCGGTTTCGCGGTCGCGCTGCTGTACGCGGCAAGCCGGGTCTACCGGTGCCAGCACCGCAGCTTGTCCCTCGCGTCGATGGCCGTCGGTCTCACCGTGACCCTCCAGGCCCTCGCGTGGATCATCGACGTCCCTGGTGCGGCCGTGCGGCAGTCCGAGCTGAACGCCGACCTCGACAGCTGGATTGGCCTGGTTGGCGCCGTCGTGTGGGCCATCGGATCGGAAATGCTCGCCCAACGAGCCCGAGCGCGACCGAGTCGACGACAGGCACGAGGGCGGCCGTGGTCATCGCTGACGGTGACGCACGTCAGGCCGGCGTCGCACTGTCTTGACTTCAGGAGCACCCACACCTTCGAAGGTCGGGGCGCGCCTGGTGTCCCCTGGATTGCCGGTCTCTCCGAACGTGAGTCTCGCGATTGCGGGCCAGGCTGGATCGCACGAGGGTCAGCTGCGGGAAAGGTGCCGCTGGTGATCGCGCACCGCGGTGCGAGCGGATACCGGCCGGAGCACACGCTCGAGGCGTATCGGCTGGCCATCGCCCTGGGCGCGGACCTCGTCGAGCCCGATCTCGTCGTCACGGCCGACGGCGTACTGGTGGCCCGGCACGAGAACGAGATCGCCGCGACGACCGATGTCGCGCACCACCCCGAGTTCGCCAGCCGCCGCACGACCAAGGAGGTGGACGGCAGGACGGTCACCGGCTGGTTCGTCGAGGACTTCACCGTGGCCGAACTGAAGACCCTGCGGGCCCGTGAGCGCCTACCGTGGCTCCGCCAGCGCAACCAGCTCTACGACGACCGATTCGCCGTGCCCACGTTCGACGAGATCCTCGACCTCGTCGAGGAGGAGTCGCTGCGCCGAGGGCGGACCATCGGCGTCTGCCCCGAGACCAAGCACCCGACCTACTTCGCCGGCCTCGGTCTTCCGCACGAGGAGGCGCTTCTCGAGGCATTACGCCGATTCGGGTCGGAGCTGCCGGTCTACATCCAGTCGTTCGAGCCGTGGGCTCTCCGTCGGCTGGCCCGGCGTTCGTCCCTGCCCCTGGTCCAGCTCGTCGACGCCGGTGGGCGGCCGCCGGACTTCCACGTAACCGGCGACCCCCGAATGCACTCAGACCTGCTGACCCCGAGTGGTCTACGAGAGATCTCGACCTATGCGCAGGTCCTGGGCGCGCACAAGTCGTTGCTCATGCCGCGGTACTCCGACGGCAGGCTCGGCCCGCCCAGTGGTCTGGTCGAACGGGCTCACGACGCGGGACTGTCGGTGTTCGCGTGGACGTTCCGCAACGAGAACGCCTTCCTGCCCGCCGACCGGCGACGCGGTGTCGACAACGCCGCCTACGGCGACGCGTTCGGTGAGTACGCCCGCTTCCTCGACCTGGGTGTGGACGCCGTGTTCACCGACCATGCGGACACCGCTGCCGCCGCGGTCGCAGAATCCGGGTTTGTACGCGCTCGGCCGGCCTAGCGGTCACGACGGAGACGGCCCAGTGATGCCATCAAGCCCGCCAGCCCGACCGAGACCAGCAGCACCGGCGCCGCGACGCCCAGGCCCGGCAGGCCGAGAACCTCGTAGTGGACCAGCGGCCACATCGCACTCACTCCCAGGAAGAGAAGACCGAAGACCAGCGAAACCACGTCGACGTCATGGCGCTTCACGGCGCACCTCGATGCTTCCGGCTCCGAGATCGAGACCGAGCGTGAGGGTGCCGCCACCAGGGCTGCCCCCGTCGTCGGTGAACCGGCGCTCCTGCCCCAGGCCGCTGGACGCGTTGCCGAACGCCTGGATCTCTCCGGCGCCGATGTCGGCCTCGACCACGACATCGACGGCAGGCGGGACGATGACGGTCAGCTCGCCCGCCGCCTGGTCGATGTCGAGCGTCTCGCGATCGGCGTCGGTGAACGGGACGGCGGACAAGTCGTACAGCACGCTGCCCGCGCCGCGGTGCTCGGTGCCCGTGGGTAGCTCGGCAAGCGTGGTCGGTCGGAAGGTGAAGTTCTCGGAGCCCAGGTCGAACCTGCCGATGATCACGGCGGGCACCAGTGCGAATCCGAGCGCGATGCCCAGCGCGATGAGGCCCCGGGACCGGCCCCACCAACTGCCGACGAGCAGCCCAAGGCCGACGATGGCCAATGCGGTCGCTACATAGGTCGCGGCATGCACCGTGGCCCAGGTGGCGTCGTTGACGGCCACGATGCCGACGGCGAGGGCTGCGACGCTGACCGTGATCCGGCCCAGGGCCGAGCGCGGACGTCGCTCCGTCGGGGTCGCGGGCGCGGACACCGGCTCGGGGTTGGAATCCCAGGTTTCGTCGTCGAGCCGCTGGCCGTTCTCCCAGTCCGGGTCCTCGGCCCACCATCGGGTCGGGACGGCAGATGATGGGTCCGCCGTCGGGGCGCCCTGCGTGGCGGGCTCGTTGGCCGTGCCTTCCCGACCCGCGCCGGTAGCTGCGGTCTTGTCGTCAGCCGCGGTCTTGTCGTCCTCGGTCGCCGGCTCGGTCGCGGCGCCGGTCGGGTCCGCGTCCTGCGGAACTGTGACGGTCGACGACGAGCGCGCGGAGCCGGGGTAGCCGGGATAGCCCGGGTAGTCGATCCCGCTGGTCGGCGGGTGGGCCGGGTGGTCGTCCCGAGCGCGCTCGGCCGCGGGCGGTCGGTCGTCGCGGCGGAGTAGCACGACGAACCCCAGCGCGGCGAGCAGGAGCAGCACTCCGCCGTCCCAGTCTCCGCCGACAAGGCCGCTGCCGGCCACGAGCACGACCAGCGTCAGGCCCAGGGCCAGCGCCACGGTCGCGGTGCGGGGTGAACCGGTGTCCTGCCGACCGAGCGCCTGCTCGGCCACCGAACCCTCGTCGTCCTCGGCGGGAATCAGCAGCCAGGCGGCGGCGTACGCCAGGACGCCCACCCCTCCGAAGATGGCGAGCACCACGGTGACGATCCGTAGCACCAAGGGGTCGACACCGAGCCGCCGTCCCATGCCGCCGAGGACCCCGGCGACGACCCGGTCGGAGCGGCTGCGGCGCAGGGCGCGCAGCTCGCTACCCAACCGAGGAGGCGCCGAGAACGGCGAGTCGCCGTCGGCCGCTGGCGGGGTGGTTTCTGTCATGCCTCGATGGTGCCCATCACCCGGTCGGCCCACCATCGGGGATCACCCCGGCGGGACCCTGGTTCGCCTCCGGGTCGGCGCCGGGAAGTCCCTCATGGCGGCGCACCCGCGCACGTGTGACCATCGAGGGGTGACCACCACGTCGGCTCCGCATGCCCGCGGCCAGGTGCCGCCGGTGGCGGAGGGCGGCGATCCGTACCGGCCGCCGTCCTTCACCAGGCGGTCCGAGGGCCGCCTGGTCGGTGGTGTCGCCTCCGGGCTGGCCGTTCACCTCGGCCTGCAGCCGCTCTCGGTGCGGCTCGGGTTCGCCCTGCTGGCCGGGCTCGGGGGGTTCGGCGTCGTGCTCTACCTGGCGCTGTGGATCTTCACGCCGCTGGACCGTCCTGGCAACCGCACCGCGGAGGAGGAACTTCCGGCCGGGATCGCCGCGGCCACGCGTTCGGGGAAGCGCCGGCGGCGGCTCCGGGCGCCGCGCTCAGGCGACCTGGGTCAACTCGCCGCGCTGGCCCTGCTCGGCGGAGGTATCGCGCTGCTGCTCCAGCAGACGCCGCTGGGCGTCAGCCCTGCGTTGTTCGTCCCGCTGTTGCTGGCCGGGCTCGGGGTGGCGCTGATCTGGCGGACGGCTGACGAGCGGCAGCGGCGAAGCATGACCGCGCTCTCGCCTCGGGCGCCGTGGCTGGCGCCGCTCCTGCGCAAGGGCGGGCTGATGGCCGTCGCCCGTATCGTGGCGGGTGTCGTCGTGATCGTCGCCGGCCTGGTGGCCTTCCTCGTCGGGCAGGACCAGCTCGAGGCCACGGGCGACGCGCTTCTCGGCGTGCTCGTGGTCGTCGTCGGCCTCGCGCTCATCCTGGGGCCGTGGTTGTGGCGGCTCTGGCGCGATCTCGAGTCCGAGCGCCGCGAGCGGATCGTCTCCCAGGAACGCGCCGACGTTGCCGCGCACCTGCACGACTCGGTGCTGCAGACGCTTGCGCTGATCCAGAAGCATGCTCACGAGCCGCGGGAGGTCGTCAAGCTGGCCCGCAGCCAGGAGCGCGACCTGCGCGGTTGGCTGTACGACGACGTGGCCGACGACCCCTCGTCGTTTGCGGCTGCCCTGAAAAAGGCCGCGGCCGAGATCGAGGACGCGCACGGCGTACCCGTCGACGTGGTCACGGTGGGTGACACCGCCATCGACGACCGGATCCGGGCAGTTCTCAAGGCGGCCAGGGAGGCCGCGGTGAATGCGGCGAAGCACTCCGGTGCCGACAAGGTCGACATCTTCGCCGAGGTCGAGGCCGACGAGGTCGAGCTGTTCGTACGTGACCGGGGCGGAGGGTTCGACCCCACCTCCGTGCCGGACGACCGCCTGGGCGTGCGACGCTCCATCGTGGGCCGGATGGAACGGCACGGCGGTTCCGCTGAGATCCGCTCCAAGCCCGGTGAGGGCACCGAAGTGCGACTGTCCACGAGGAGACCGAGATGACCGAGACCGAGGTGACCGCACCGCTCCTGATCAAGGTCGTGCTGGTCGACGACCACGCGATGTTCCGGACCGGGGTCCGGGCGGAGCTCGGGTCGTCCGTGGACATCGTGGGCGAGGCCGCCGATGCCAAGGAAGCTGTCCAGACGGTGCTCGAGACCCGGCCGGACGTCGTCCTGCTCGACGTCCACCTTCCCGGTGGCGGCGGCGCCGAGGTGTTGCGCCAGGTGCTCCCGGCTGCGCCGGAGGTGAAGTTCCTGGCGCTCTCGGTGTCCGACGCCGCGGAGGACGTCATCGGCACGATCCGCGCCGGCGCTCGCGGCTACGTCACCAAGTCGATCACCGGCACGGACCTCGTCGCGGCCATCAAGCGGGTTGCCGACGGCGACGCCGTGTTCTCGCCCCGGCTCGCGGGGTTCGTTCTGGACGCGTTCGCCGGTTCCGAGCCGCCCAGCGTCGACGACGATCTCGACCGCCTGACCCAGCGCGAGCGCGAGGTGCTGCGCCTGATCGCCCGCGGCTACGCCTACAAGGAGATCGCCAAGGAGCTGTTCATCTCGGTCAAGACCGTCGAGACCCACGTGTCGGCCGTGCTGCGCAAGCTCCAGCTCTCGAACCGCTACGAGCTCACCCGCTGGGCCACCGACCGCCGCCTCGTCTGAGCACCCCGTTCGACGGCGATAGCTCGCTTCTCGTCTACCGGTGCGTGCCGAGCCACCAGTCCGCGTACGCCTGCATACGCTGGGCGTCTGCCGCACGGCCGCGTTCGGTCGCCAGCTCGGACAGGTAGGCATCGGCCTGACCGCGCATTCCCTCG
>JBKPCP010000027.1:0-15395 GCA_046727475.1 Actinomycetota bacterium
TCAACCCCCACACGGAATCCGAGATTTAATAGACCGTCTCGTGGGCTCGGAGATGTGTATCAGAGACAGGCCACTATGTCCTCGAGCGTGCACCGGATCGCGTAGTAGGGGATGTGCGGGAAGCTGCCCGGCGGGTCGCTCGGGTCGGTGCCATCGGGTAGGTTCTCGGCCGCGTCGGGCACGGGGTCGCCGCACCACGGTGGCACCACGTCCGCCCGGGCCGGCGAGGCCACCAGGGCCGAGATCAACACCGACAGGAGAGCAACCAGTACCGTCGCGAATCTGCGTGCCACTAGGTGTCAATGCGTCCGACCTCCACCCAAGCGATGTCCACGCAGGATGATCCGACGTCGACAGTCCGGTTAGGGTGGCCGTCGCAGCCCGCAGGGCGTTCTCGTGTCGGCATTCCTCGGTCACGATCGATCAGTCGTTGCTTCGCTGCGGTCCGCGACGTCGTGCAGCACTTCGTGACCCGCCGGGCCGGCGGGGTGAAAGGCGGTGTGGTGCATGCTCTGGTCAAGCAGGTGAGCGATCGCGTCGCATCTGTGCCAGCCCGCGGAGATCGGTCCCGCCGACCAGCTCTACGGCGCCCGCTCCACCCGTACACCGGTGCACGCGTCGGTGCCCGACCTGGATCCCGCCACTGGGAGTGCGCGCGCCGGCCGTCGACGGTGGCTCGCCGACAAGCCCCCGTCGCCGCCGCTCGACCCGCCGAGTGGGTGCCGGTTCCGCACCCGCTGCCCGCGGGCCCAGATTGGTGCTCAGTGGAGGAGCCGGCCCTGCGTGAGCGACGGCCCGACCGCGGCATGTCAAACTCCTGAGCTCGGCGGTGTCACTCGCCCGTTGACGGCTACGGGCTGGCGAGCCCGAGTTGGGTGAGCAACTCGAGCTGGTCGCTGTAGACGTGCTCGGAGATGACCATGCCGTCGGCGAAGGTCAGCATCGATATCGAAGTGGTTCGGATCGTTCTGCCGGTTGCTGGGAGTTCGCCGTTGGGGGTTGGGATCGGTCCGGTGTGGGTTCCGGAGAAAATGACCTCAGTGGCGGCGGAGTCTTCGGCGAGGACCTGGGCTCCGAACTCCAGCCGGCCGTCGGGGAAGGCGTCCCAGAATGCTTGGGTGCTGGCGCGCACCTGCTCGCGTCCCCGCAGTGTTGTGCCTCCGGGGAGCATGAATTCGACGTCGGGGTGTTGATTGGCCAGGTAGGCATTCATGTCGCGGTTGTTCACGGCGGTGATGTTGCGGCGCAGGATTTCGCGGGCCGTGGCTGTCTTGTCCGATGACATCCCATCTCCTTCAGTCAGTCGATAACCGCTCCGCCGGTGGTGAGCAGCATGGGTGCCGTCCATTCGTCGTATGCCGGGAGGGATCTCACTGGTCGCGCCGATGGAGGTCTGCGGTGGCAGCGGCCTCGGGTCGGGGCGTTATCGGGAGGTCGCTGTGCTGGAGGGCGTCGATGGTGAGGCGGATCTGGCGGACATACTCGATGCACCCGTCGCACCCGTCGAGGTGCTGCTGGACCATGGCGTCGAGGTCGGCAGGAAGTGCGCCGTCGAGGTGGTCGGTGACAAGCTCGACGAGCTCCTGACAGGCGACTCCATCCGGCGGCGTCGCGAGGTCCGTCGTCGCGGGCGGGCGGGGCTGGCTACGGAACTCGGAGGCGATCAGTAGTAGCCCGATCAGCAGCGCGGCTGCGGTCAGGAACCAGCCCGCCGGGCGCACGCCGTGGCTGCTGGAAAACCATCCGAGCGCCAGTGAAAATGGCAAGAACAGCAGCCAGGAGAAGGTGCCGACGCCCGACGATACGCCCGCTCGAAGAGTGGAGGGCACCCCGTCGTGCAGCAGCTTACCGGCGCGGATGCTGAAGATCGCCAACAGCAGCGCCAGCACGGTCTGCGCGGCGATCACGGCGGCAAGCGAACGAGTCCACGTCAGGGTGACTGCGGCTGCCGGCGCGAGCGCCGCGAGCAGGCTCACGGTGGCGCGGCGGTTCAGGTTGAGCTTGCTCGTGAGGTACCCGCCGACGCCGAGTGTGGAGACCAGCGCCGCCCAGTGGGGGCCGAACAGTGCGGGCGAAGCGGCGAGGGCAACAAGCCATAGCGCGCCGAACTCGAACACGGCCTGAGAGAGCAGACCGATGAGCGCGGCCAGCAGCACGACCTGCCGCACAGCCGGCTCGCGGATCATCGTCCGATAGGTGAGCGCGATATGGCTGCGCAACGCGACGGGTTCTGCGGCGCGGTTCAGGCGGGGCTCGTCGAAACGGAGGAACGCCACGATCGCGATCGCTACGAAGGGGAGCGCCGCGAAGTACGTGAGTCGCACAGACGTTGCGCCGGCCAGCACGCCACCAGCGAGCGCGCTCGCCACGAACGCGCCGCTTTCCACCATTCGGATGCGGCCGATCCAGGACTCGTACTGGTCGCTCGAGCCGGTCTCCTCGAGCACGACGTCGTACACGATGCTATCGACGGTGCCGGAACTCAGCGCGAAGTAGACGCCGAGGATCATCGCCGCGGCGATGTAGGTCGGCACGTTCGTGCTCAGGCCGCCGAGCAACGAGCTTGCGATCAGCGCAATGCTCGCGCAGACCATGATCCCATTGCGGCTCCAGCGGTCGGCCAGGATGCCCGACGGCACCTCGAGCAGCGGGACAACCGCGGCGTACGCGGCGGCCATGACGGCAACCGACTGGGCTGTGAACCCGATCTGCGTCATGAACAGCTTCTCGATCGGGACCCACAAGATGATGCCCTGCAGCCCGACGGCCACCTGCAGCGGCACCAGCCGCCGCGTCAGCGTGCGCGGCGCCGGCGAGACCGCCACAGCCGTGCTCACCGGTCGCCTTCCCCGACGAGCCGGCCGGCGAGGCGTTCCCGCAGCCTCGCCCGGGCCCGGTTCAGGATCGTCCGCTGCTGCCGCGGGCTCAGACCGAGCTGCGCGCTGACGTCGACCGCGTCGCGACCAAGCGCATCGCGGGCGATGATTACCTCACGCCAGGTGGCGGGAAGCTCCTCGATCGCGGCGGCGAGGGTGTCTCGCATGTCCGTGTCGGCAGGATCGGCCGTCGGCCACGGTTCGGGGAATCTACGCCAATGGCGCGGGAAAGGCTCGCCATCGCCCTGGAAGCGCGACGCCGCAACGGTCGGCGTCCTCGCGAACCACCGCGCTGTCCAGCGCGCGAACCGGTTGCGTGGCTCCTCAGCGCGCAGCGCGGCGGCAGCCGCAGCCCGCCCCAACCACCTCATCATCGCGATACCAGCCGGGCAAGGCTGTCGAACGATCCCTCCCAGCCCTCACGGTGCGACTCGCGAGACTGCTCGTCGGCCAACCCACGGTTCGTCATCACGACCGTGGTTGTTCCGTCAGGATGCCCAGTCAAATCGACCTCGACGAGCTGAACGCCCGCGCCGACGTCAGGGCGGTCCCACGTCCACGTGAACACCAACCGCGTCGGCACCGTGATCTCGCGGTACTCGCCGCCACCGCCGAACGCCTCACCGTCGGGGCTGCGCATGACCAACCGCAACCGGCCGCCGACACGTAGATCGACCTCGGCGACCGGCGTGTCCCAGTCCGCGCCCGGCGGATACCAGCGGCGCAGCAACTCGGTGCTCGTCCACGCCCCGAACACCGCCTCGATCGGGGCTGCGAACCTGCGCACGATACGGATCGCCGTCGCATCCTCGTCGTCGGAGTCGGTCACGGCTGCTCCCGTTCGCTGAGGATGTCATCGACCGCATCGAACATCCGCGTCCAGACAACGCGCTGCCGGTCGAACCAGTCGGCCGCCTCGACGAGCGTCGCGACCTTCAGGTCAAGCTGGTGGGTGCGGCCCTCCACGGTGCGCGCGACGACTCCGGCGCGTTCCAGCACCTTGAGATGCTTCGAGATCGTCGGCTTCGAGACTCCGAGGCCGCGGGACACCACACCGACCGTCGCCGAACCGTGCGCCAGGCGCTCGACGATCTCGCGGCGAATGGGGTGAGCAACCGCCCTGAACGGATCGTTAGCCATTTGGGTAACTATAGCAAGGCTGCTGCGTCGCGACAGCCCTCGTGCCTGCCGGGACGCGGGGGCGCGGACGAACGGGCCGCACCAACGCTAACGGCGACCATCTCCGGCTCAGCCGCAGCTCGGCCATGGTCGCAGCGCTGCTTCGTCTCCTGACGGCCGCCGTGAGGCTAGTCCTCCTCGTGTGTTCCTGGGGTGACTAGCCCGGATTCATAGGCGAGGACCACGGCTTGCACGCGATCGCGCAGATGGAGCTTGCCGAGGATATGACCGAGGTGTGTCCGAACGGTCGCCTCGCTGAGGAAGAGTGTGGTGGCGATCTCTGCGTTCGAAAGTCCGCGCGCGACGAGCTCCAGCACGTCGAGTTCTCTTGCGGAGAGTTCCGCCACCTGGGGCGGTACCCGGGTGCCGGGAGGCGGCCGACGGACGAAGTCCTCGACGAGGCGCCGGACGAGCGCGGGCGCTAGCAGCGCGTCGCCGCGGGCGACGGTGCGCACCGCGTCGATGAGCTGGTCACGTGGGACATCCTTCAGCAGGAAGCCGCTCGCTCCCGCGCGCATCGCCTCGTACAGGTACTCGTCGAGGTCGAAGGTGGTCAGCATGAGCACCTTGGGCGCGTTGTCGTGGCTGAGCAGGCGCCGGGTGGCTTCGATGCCGTCCAGGCCCGGCATCCGGATGTCCATCAGCACCACATCGGGGTGTAGGTCTCGCGCCAGCGTGAGGGCTTGTTGGCCCTCGGCCGCCTCGGCGACCACCTCGATGTCGTCCTTGCCATCGAGGATCGCGTGAAATCCGGCGCGGACGAGCGCCTGGTCATCGACGATGAGGACCCGGATCATGCCGTCAGCGGCAGTCGCGCATGCACGGCGTAGCCGCCGTCGGGGCGGCTGCCGGCCTGGAGCTCACCCCGGTAGAGCTCGACCCGCTCGCGCATTCCCGCGAGGCCGTGGCCGTCGGCGTCGCCGTTGCCGTCGGTGTGACCGTCGTCGACGATCCCGAGCTCGAGCGCGTCGTCGCGATACCGAAGAGTCACCCACGCGTGGGCACCACCCGCGTGCCGGAGCGTGTTGGTGAGTGCCTCCTGCACGATCCGGTACGCCGCCAAGTCCAGGCCAGGAGGCAGCGGCCTGGTCGATCCCTCCACCGTCAGCTCAACCGCGAGGCCCGCCTCGCGAACCCGCCCCAGAAGGTCGTCGAGGCGCCCCATGCCCGGTTGTGGTACGAGCGCGAGCTCACGGTCTCCACTCCGCAGCAGGCCGAGCAGCCGCCGCATCTCCGCAAGCGCCTCGCGTCCGGTTGTCTGGATCGCCACGAAGGCCTCTCGTGCCCGCACAGGGTGCTGGTCGAGGAGTGTTTCGCCGGCCTCTGCCTGCACGACCATCGTGCTCACGCTGTGCGCGACCACGTCGTGCAGCTCGCGGGCAATCCTCACCCGCTCCGCGGCGACTGCCAGACGCGCCCGCTCCTCACGTTCACCGGCCAGCTCAGCCGTCATCGCCTCGAGTTCGCGAGCCCGCAGCCGCGCCGCCCGCAACGCGTATCCGGCCAGCCACGGGGCACAGATCACGAACGCGTCGAAGGGGAAGTCGGCAGGATCATCGGAGATCACCGCGATAGCAGCGACGAGGGCCAGCCCCAGGCCGGCGAACGCACGGGTCCGGTCGGCGTGGGCCGCGACGGAGTAGACGGCCACTACCACCGCGACCATGCCCGACATGCCGTCGACCGGCACGGTCAGCAGCGCCTGCGCGGCCAGTGCTCCTACAACCACGCACAACACCGCGAACGGGAACCTCCGCCGCCACGCGATCGGCAACGTCGCAAGCAGCGCGGTCGGCACCAGGACCGCCTTTGCTCCGCCCGCATCGGCGCCGCCCAGGGCGAGGGCTGGCCGCCAGATCTCCAGCTGAGAGTGCACGGCCAGGGCGAGCGCCAGGACCACGTCGACCGCCGGGGAACGAGCCCATCCGGCAACGAGCCTGCCCAACCATGCCACGAAAAGGACGGTACGCGCGCGCCCGTCGAGCCGCATCATCGCCGACGCGGACTCTGCCCACACCCAGCTCGTCCTCCGCGCTGATGCAGATCGTCGTTCCGGCCGATGCCCTCGCCGACGCCTGCACCTACCGTCGAGCACACCCCCTGGGAAGGAGCACCGCCATGAAGGGAAGGAGCACCGCCATGAAGGTCAACCAAGATCGGCACGCCGAACCAAAGGCGGAACAGACGCCTCAGAGAGGCCAGCGCGGACGGGACGCAGCACGGGTCGCCGCCGGCGCGGCGCTGATCTTCGGCATCCTCCTCCTCGACAACTACAAGGGCACCGGTCAACTGGAGTTCGTCATCGTCCTCGTCGGCCCGCTGCTGACCGGCCTCGTGATGCGACTGCGCGGCTGGCCGTGGCGGCTAGGTGCCGCATCGTGGGCGCTGAACGGGCTCGTGATGCTCACCTACGACTGGATCCTCCACGGCGAGGACCAGGCCTACCATGCTGTGTTGACGCTCACGATGGCCACCCTGGTCGCTCTCGGTGCCGCACTCGCTCATGGTCTGCTGGCGTTGCGCTCCCGGCTGCCCGGGTAGCTGGAGACCCGACAGACGACTCATCACCGAGGTCCCTTGACGACCTAAAGGTATGGCGATAGACCCAGCCGTCGACCGGGTCCATCAACGAAGGCCCAATTCCGGGTGCGCGGTGAGTTGTTCAGGGCGCATTTTCCCATCGCTTTGCCTTACGCAATCCAGCGCAGAGTTGTTGTGGGGCAGCAGTTTGGTGCCCACGAGAGCGCGTCACAGGGCATTAACTGACCCCGACGAGCTGGCTGCCTGCGTGAATCGAGACTTCGTCCCCACCCCCTCTCTTGAACCGAATCGAGCGACCGGGATCACCCCAGCCTGATGAAAGGGCGGCGATATGGCCACCACCGGAGCAATCAGGGGTCGGACGCCTCGTCGGATGGGGTGCCCCCAACCGATCGCGTGAACCGCGCGCCGAGAACGCGGGCGCGCTCGACAAGCTCGGGCGGCCCCAGCACGTCGAAGTCGAACCCCAGGACGGCGATGTGGACCGCAAGAGCATCGAGCGAGTTGGACCCGCTGTGCAAGATGCACGTGCGGTCGTCGATCGCCTCCACGAGCCCCGTCTCGGGCGTCACGCGATCAGCGACAGTCGCAGCGGGGGCATGCATCCGAAAGCGACCCTGGTGACGGTAACGGCCGGACGAGAGCGCCCATGACGTCTGCGTAACCACTTCCTCGTTGCTCGGAGGATCTCGCGGAACGAAGCGCGGCCCCACCGGGATTTTCGGCTCCACGCGGTCGACACGGAAGTTGCGCCAGTCATCGCGGTCCAGATCCCAGCCCAGGAGGTACCAACGGCGGCCCGTGTGCACGAGACGGTGTGGCTCGACCTCGCGACGAACCGCTATGTCGTCGTACTTGCGGTAGTCGAAGCGAAGCCGCTGGTGGTCGCGGCACGCAGCGGCAATGAGTGTCAACGTGTCGGCGTCGACGGTCGCGAGCTTCCCAGCCATCGGCACCGTCATCGACTGGAGCACTGACACGCGATGCCGGAGCCGCGACGGTAACACCTGCTCGAGCTTGGCAAGCGCGCGCAGGGAAGTCTCCTCGATCCCGGTGACAGTCCCACCCGCGGCCGACCGGAGTCCAACGGCGACTGCCACGGCCTCCTCGTCGTCGAGCTGTAGCGGTGGCATCGCTGCGCCCGCGCCGAGCCGATAGCCCCCGTTGGTGCCGGTGGACGCGCCCACGGGATAGCCGAGGGCACGCAACTTATCCACGTCACGACGCACGGTTCGCGGCGTCACACCCAGCCGCTCGGCAAGCTCCGGACCGGTCCAGTCGCGCCGAGCCTGCAGCAGCGAGAGCATGCGCAGCAACCGGGCCGAGGCTTCCAGCATGACTCAAAGATTGCCACCAAGCGCGGACAGAAACTGTCCGCAATGCTCACTAGCGTTTGATCAAGGACGTTCACCCACAGCAATGGGAAGGGACCACCGTGAACGCGGAAGCCAACACCGACACGTCCATCCGGCCGTACCGCATCGACATCCCCCAATCCGACCTGGACGACCTGCTCGATCGGCTCGCTCGCACCCGTTTCGCCAACGACCTGCCCGTTGATGAGACCACCGAGCGGCGCGGCCCGCTCCCGCTGGATTGGACGTACGGCGTTCCGGCCAGCCACGTCAAGCGCCTGGTGGAGCGCTGGCGCGATGGGTACGACTGGCGCGCCTGGGAAGCCCGGCTCAACACGTACCCGCAGTTCACAACGGTTATCGACGGACAGACGATCCACTTCCTGCACGTCAAGTCACCGGAGCCGGACGCCTTTCCGCTGATGCTCACGCATGGGTGGCCGGGCTCAGTCCTGGAGTTCGTCGACGTCATCGGACCACTCACCGATCCACGTGCGCACGGGCTGGATCCGTCGATCGCGTTTGACCTCGTGATCCCGTCGCTGCCGGGGTACGGGTTCTCCGGGCCGACCGCCGAACCAGGTTGGAACATTCCGCGCATGGCGAAGGCGTGTGTGGAGCTCATGCGCGGACTGGGACACGAGCGCTACATCGCGGGCGGCAACGACAGCGGCTCGATGATCTCGCCCGAGATGGGACGGCTCGACCCCGACCGTGTGGTCGGTGTCCACGTCACGCAGATCTTCTCCTTCCCCTCGGGCGACCCCGCCGAGTTCGAGGGCATGACCCCGGACGAGTTCGCCGCGATGGACGTACTCAAGACATTCTGGGAGCAGCTGGGCGCGTTCAACGTCTTGTGCTCTCAGCAGCCGCAGACGCTGGCGCATGCCATCACCGACTCCCCCGCCGGGCTGCTCGGGTGGAACAGCCAGCTGATGCTCGGGATGGATGACGACTTCATCCTCACCAACGTCGCGATCTACTGGTTCACGAGCACGGGCGGGACGGCAATCCGCACCTACTTCGAGCAGGCGCGGGCGCCGCAGCCGACCGAGCCGACGACCGTACCCCTTGGTCTCTGCATGGCGGCGGACGGCGACTTCAGGTCGATCCGACGGTTTTCCGAGCGCGATCACAGGAACATCGTGTCGTGGAACGTGCACGAGGAGTTCACCAGTCACTACGCCGCCCACCAGGCACCCGATGTCTATGCCGCCGACATCCGCGACTTCTACCGCCAGGTCCGCTGATCGCCACCAAGACCGAAAGGGCCTGCACATGAGCATCGCCATGCTCGAGCGTTGACCATGTCGCCGCGCAGCCTCCGTTGCGGACTGCAGTCGACGCCGGACCTTCGGCGGTTTCGCCCTCGGCCCGGTCGAGATCGTGTTGGGCGGCGGCGCCATCCTGCAGGTCGAGGGACTCAGACCTCGTTGGACCCAGCACAGCTACGCCATTACCGGAGGATGAATCGTCGGGAATCCCGGAATGATGCAAGGCGAAGTCGCTCAACCTGCCCCCGAGGATCGTCCCCGATGAAATAGTGGGCGGCACAGGTCGGAGGTCGGTCCGCGAGTCTGAGTAGTCAGCCGTGTCATCGACCGTGACGGCGGCTTGGCCAGAGGCGGATCCGTCTCGCTGCGCCGGGAAAGGATTGTCATGTCCGACACACGAACCCTGCAGACATCCGAGACGACTGTCGGTGAGCGTGGCGGCCGCGGACGGTCGATTGCGGCGGTGGTCTGTCTGGTGGTGGCGGCGTTGTTGACGGTGCCGGCGGCGGTGGCGTACTGGGGGCAGCGCACGCTGAACGACGCGCAGCGTTATGTGGACACGGTGGGTCCGTTGGTGGATTCGCCGGAGGTGCAGGACGCCATCGCGACGACGGTCACCGACGCCATCGAAGCGCGGGTGGACGTGGAGGCGATCATCAACGAGGTGTTCGCCGGTGTGATCACCGACCGGCCGCGGCTGCAGCGGCTGGTCGGGCCGTTGGCCGGTGCGATCAACGGGCTGATCGACCGTGAGGTGCGGGCGTTCGTGGCCTCGGACGTCTTCGCCGACGTGTGGGTCCGGGTGAATACCCGGGCCCAGCAGGCCCTGGTGCGGGTGTTGGAGGGGGACGAGTCCGGCGCGGTCTCGGTGCAGGGCGAGCAGGTGGTGCTGGACGTGTCCGAGGTCATCGACGAGGTCCAGCAGCGGCTGGTCGCGCGCGGGCTGACGATCGTGGAGAACGTGCCGATCCCGGACGTGGACAAGCAGATCGTGCTGCTGGACGCGCCGCAGCTGGAGCAGGCCCGCACCATCTACGCGTTCACCAACCCGGTGGCCCGGTGGCTGCTCCCACTGGTGGCGGCGCTGTATCTGGCCGCGTTGCTGCTGGCCCGCCGCCGGCCGCGGATGACGGTGATCATCGGGGTGGTGCTGGCGGCGAACGCGTTGTTGGTGGCGTGGGCGCTGTCGGTTGGCCGCCAGCTGTTCATCAATGAGTTGGCCGGCACGGTGTTCGGCCCGGCGAGCTCGGTGTTCTACGACACGCTGCTGACCTACCTCGAGCGCGGCTGGAAGGTGTTCCTCTGGTTCGGTGTGATCCTGGTGGTGGTGGGCTGGTTCACCGGGTCCAACGCCTCCGGCACCGCCGTCCGCACGACACTGTCCCGCGGCCTGGAAACCGCCGGGGCCGGGCTGGCCGACGGGCCGGTCGGCGGTACTGGCCGGTGGGTCGCGGCCAACGCCCGGTGGCTGCGTGTTGTCGTGGGCGTACTCGGTGCCGTCGTCTTGCTGTGGGGCAACGAGGTCTCGCCGACCCGGCTGCTCTGGTCGCTGCTGCTCACCGTAGTGCTCCTGGGGGTCGTGCAAATCCTGGTCGGGGCCGGCCGCGCTACGGATGCCTCCAGCCCCGTTCCGGCAACCGCACGCGGCGATGCGCAGGACGCCGTCGTCGACACGGTAGGCCCACCCGGAGGAAGCCCCTGACCGGATGATTCCCCGCTCGTAGGCGAGGACGACCGCCTGCACGCCGTTGTCCCGTCCGGCCACCACGAAGCTTGCGGCTAACCGTTTGACATCCCATTCGAACGGGCCGGGAAGGGTCTCGTCGAAGTCGTTGATGTCGAACACCAGGCGCCGCTCCGGCGAGGCGTAGGCACCAAAGCTGGACAGGTGCGCGTCGCCGCACAGCTGGACACGTAGATCTGGCGTGGGCGTGGTGTGCAGGTCGGCGGCCATCACCAACGCCGCGCCTCGGTAGAACGTGAACGGGGCCGGTCGACCTGGTGGTCGACCGGCCCTCCGCATTGGGTTTGGTTAGCTCCGCCGAACGTCGACGGTGTCGAGCACCTGCCGCTCAGATTCGCTGATCGGTGTGGTGCCGATGTCGCTGAGCACACGCTGTGTCGCTGGGCTGATGCGCTCCTCGAATGCCCGGTCGCATAGCTCCTTCGACTCCCAGACATCGAAGTAGTGGAGCTTGCCGTCCGTCGTCTTGGATGCGACGTGCACAATCAGCCCCTTCATCGGCTCCATGCCGACCTTCGTGGCGATCTTGCCGTACACCTCTGCGCTCATCGGTACGTCCTGGGTGAACACGTATGTCACGGGACCCAAGCCTCCTTCGTGTTGGCGGTCGATCAATATTCGTCCGAAGATTTTTCGGATGAATACCTGTACCATAGGGCGAATGACGAGTGAAGTCAATCGGCGTGCCTACCACTCACCTCGTCGGGATGCGGCGGCGGTCGCCACGAGGCAGGCGATTCTGAGAGCGGCGCGCTCCGAATTCCTGCGCAAGGGGTACACCGCAACCACCATCGCCGGGATCGCAAAGGCGGCCAACGTCGCCGTGGACACCGTGTACGCCTCGGTCGGCCGCAAGCCCGCGCTGTTCCGGCAGCTGATCGAAACCTCGATCGCCGGCCAGGACCTGGCCGTGCCTGTCCCGCAGATCCGATCGGCGCCGCCCACGGCGAACGACAAGATCGAGGTCTACGCCTCGACGATTGCAGCGATCCACCAACGCCTAGCTCCGCTGTTCCTTGCGCTACGTGAGGCCGCCACCGCCCACCCCGAACTCGGCGAGCTGTGGTCCCAGGTCGCAGACCGCCGCGCCCAGAACATGCATGAGCTCGCCACCGATCTCGCGGCCACCGGCGAGCTGCGCACCGGACTCACCATCGATGAGGTCGCCGATGTCCTGTGGAGCATGAACGCCGCGGAATACTACATCCTGCTCGTCCACGATCGGGGCTGGTCACCGCAGCGTTTTGGGCAGTGGCTCGCCGAGGCCTGGCGCAGGCTGCTCATCACCCCGAGCAGTCCGACGCCACCGGCGGGCGCGCCGCCGGCCTGATGGTGCCCACGAGCGGGACGATCTACGGTGTGGGCGCGGCCCCAGACCCAGCAAGCTCACTGTTGCGGGAACGACGAGACGAGCTCACGAGACCGTCTTGACCCGACCGGCATCGCCCGCGGCCGTGCCATCGCGTGTTGCCAGGTCCACGCTCATCCTGGACGGTCCAAACCTCGGTCGAGTGTCGAGGTCGACATCGACCCAGCGCAGACCCAACGCTGCCCTCGCACGAAGCGGGGCTGATCCTCGAGCTGACGCCGCGACCGAGCCGACGATCAGCACGCCACCGGACACTTGACGACCTGCCGCTGGCAGTCGCGATCTTGACCTCAGGGCGTGCGGAACTGGAATCACGTCGAACGGCGCGTCGTTACGCCGTTGTGGTGGCGAGTTTCTTGAACGCTGTTCCCGATCCCGGTGAGGACACCGCACCCTGCGCCGTGTGCCGGAACCTGCTGGGGCGGCGGGCACCGGGTTGGTGAGCGCGCCGCGGGCGGTAGTGACCCTGTTCATCTCGTGCGTCGTGCTCGGTGTCGGGGTCGCGCTGCTCCTTGAGGCCGCGCTCGGTTCGGACGGCTACTCGACGCTGATCAACGGGCTGTCGATCGCCACGGGCGTTTCATTCGTGGTCGTCAACTGCGTGGTGGGTGTGCTTCTGGTCGCGATGGCCTGGGCCCGGGGCCTGCGGCCTGGGCTCGGGACGTTGGTGCAGCCGGTGGTGGTCGGCTTCACCGTCTCCGCAGCGATGAGCGTGATCCATGGGCCGGACCATCTGGCGCTGCGCGGCCTCCTGCTCTTGCTGGCCTTCCCGGTGCTGACGGTGGGAGTGGCGGGCTACCTAGGCAGCGGGACCGGCGCCGGCCCCACCGAGGCCGCTGCGCTCGCCTGGGAACCACCGGTTCCGTTCAGGTGGAGTTACAGCGCCGTCCAGGGCGGCGGTGCCCTTGTCGGCTGGCTGCTCGGCGGCGCCATCGGGCCGGGCACGGTCCTGGTGGTCCTGCTCCTCGGACCCGCGGTGGACCTGCTATCCCGACGCTTCAGGTCCTTCGACATCCACACCGAGGCCGGCTCCGCGCATCACGGCGGGCGAGCACATTGACCCAGCACCTCCACACGGCTCCACACACACGCGGGGCCAACAGGCCGAACGTCGCACCGCCAAGTTCCGGCGCGGCCACCGCGACCACATCGAGGCCGACCACGGGTCACTCAAGCGAGGGCTACGGCGGGGTACGGCCTCCACACCGACCTCGGCGCTCGGATGATCATCGCGGCATGCCTTGGCCGAAACCTGTGCCGCGACCACTACGAACTCGCCATTGACCAGCCGGTCCAACGCCGCGTCGCGGTTGCCTTCGACGAGCTCGCGACGGCGCGAGACACCACCGACCGGGCAAGCCCGCTCCGACTGTCGACAGCGCAACAGCGCCTTTTGATGCGCCGCGATGGGCCGCTAGGCTGCCAGCACAGACCGCGTTCTGCCCGCGAAGGAGACGACGATGCCCCTGAGCCGAGACGTCGATGGCGGTGAGGCGGCGGCCCCGCCTGGCGTCGACACGAGGGTGGCGCACTCCGCCCGGGTGTACGACTGGTTTCTGGGTGGCAAGGACAACTTCGCCGCGGACCGAGCCGTAGGTGAGGCCGTCGTCAAGGCGATCCCGACCATCCGCATCATGGCACAGGAGAACCGGCACTTCCTCGGCCGCGTGGTCCGCTACCTCGCCGGCGAGGCAGGCATCAGCCAGTTCCTCGACATCGGCACCGGCATCCCCACCAGCCCGAACGTGCACGAGATCGCCCAGGAGACAGTGCCCGATGCCCACGTCGTCTACGTCGACAACGACCCGATCGTGCTTGCGCACGCGCGGGCGCTGATGGTCAGCGGAAGCCTTGGCAAGACCGCGTACATAGACGCGGATCTGCGTGAGCCCGAGAAGATCCTCACCGACTCGTCGTTGACCGACACGCTGGACTTGAGCAAGCCGGTGGGGTTGATCATGTTGGCGACCCTGATGCTCCTCGGCGACGAGGACGATCCATGGGGGAAGGTCGACACGCTGAAGGCAGCGCTGCCGCCCGGCAGCTACTTCGCCATCTCCCATCACGGCCAGGAGTTCAACCCGGAGGCCATGGGCGCCAACGTCGCGGCCGCCGCGCAAGCGGGCGTGACACTGGTACCGCGCACGCGCGCCGAGGTGGAGCGGTTCTTCGACGGCTGGGAGCTGATCGAACCGGGCGTGGTGCCACTAGTGACGTGGCACCCCGTCGGTGGTCCCCCCGACGACCCGAACGCCGCCTACCTCTGGGCCGGAGTCGCGCGGAAGCCCTGATCTGAGCCGGCCTGTGGCGTCTGATGGGCGACCCGAAGCCGTTCCACGGCCTGTCGTGCCGCGGTGATCTGGACTCCTGCGCAACAAGGGACGACGGAATCCGCCTAGCCCTCGATCTCCAGCACTCGCAGCGGCTGGAAGCGCCCGCCGCGCACGGTCAGGCGCGTGCCGCGGCGCAGGTCGGCGTCGCCGTTCGCATCGAAGCTGAACCGTCCCTGCAGGCCTGGGAAGTTGCGCGTCCCGAAAGCGGCCTCCACGACCCCGGCCCGGTCGGGCGCACCGACCCGCTCGATCGCCTCGAGCACAACCCCCATCGCGTCGTACGAGGAAGCCGCGTAGGACTCGGGCTCCTTCCCGAAACGCTCGACGTAGCGGTGGAAGAACGCCTTTCCCGGGCCCTCCAGCAGTGCTGGTGGAACGCTGCCGAACGTGATGTAGGTGCCCTCTGCGTGCTCGCCGACGTCCGCGATGAAGGCCTCCTCGAAGAGAGCATCCGACCCCATCATCGCCGCCTTCGGCGCGGCCGTGCGGATGTCCCGCCACAGCGGGCCGGCGCCGTTCTGGATGATGCCGCCGTAGAAAACCAGGTCGGCACCGCTCGCTGCGACCCGCTCGGCGAGCTCCACGTACTCCTCCTGCTTCGGCACGATCCCGATCGGTTCCCCCACCACGTCGATCCCGAGTTCGCGACAGCGGTCGGCAAAGGGAAGCGCGACGCCGCGGCCGAACGGCTCTGTGTCGTGAAGGACGACGGCAGCCTCGACGC
>JBKPCP010000028.1:0-12592 GCA_046727475.1 Actinomycetota bacterium
GGTGACACCCGTGGCGCCGGCCTCCGACAGCAGGCCGAGGGCCTCGTCCAGGCGTTCGGTCGAGTCGGTGAGCCAGGGCAGCACCGGCGCCAACAGGACTGCACAGTCGAAGCCCGCGTCGCGGATCGACCGCACCAGGTCGAGCCTGGCACGCGGCGAGGGTGTGCCCGGTTCGAGGCCCTGATGCAGTGCCTGGTCGTAGATCGCGATCGAGATCGCGAGGCCGACCGAGACGTCGTGTGCCGCATAACGGAGCAGCGGGAGGTCGCGCCGCAACAGCGTGCCCTTCGTCAACACCGAGAAAGGGGTGCCGGAGCCGGCCAGGGCCGCGATGATGCCCGGCATCAGCCGGTAACGGCCTTCGGCCCGTTGGTACGGATCGGTGTTGGTGCCCAGGGCGACGTGTTCGCGAGTCCACGACCGGCGAGCAACCTCGCGCGCGAGCACCTGCGGTGCGTTGACCTTGACGACTATCTCGGAGTCGAAGCCCGCGCCCGGATCGAGCTCGAGCCACTCGTGCGTGCCACGGGCGAAGCAGTTGTGGCTCACCACACCGTTGGCGATGAAGTCGCCCGTCCCGGTCGTGAGGTCGTACATGGGCATCTCGACCCCGAGCGCTTCGATCGACACCACCTTCATCCGGGCGTCAGGAGCGATCGGGACGCCCTGGACCGGGATGGACCGTCCGACCTGGTCGCGGCCAAGCCAGATCACCTCGTCACCACTGCTCAGCGACTCACGGTGACCGCCCGACGTCGCGCTACCTGCAGCCACGAACCTCCAGCCTGAGGGCGTCAGAAAGCGATGGTCGGCACTCGCGACGATTACCGCGCCGTCCGACAGCTCCACGCCAAATGCTGACTTCGTGGTCTGCCAATGGGCGCGCACGTCGGTACGCACGTAGTGGCGGTCGGTCCCCCGCAGCTCGGTCCCACAGATCTGGTCGCCCGGGCGGATGTCGCGCAAGCGCTTGACCCGACCGGACGCGAGTGTGATCAACGTGTCGCCGCCCAAGCAGTATCGGCAGGCGTGAGTACAGCCGCGGTACGGGTTGATCGTCCACCGGAACGGCACCACCGACTCGCCGGGCACCTGGTTCAGGACGCTGCGCGCGTTCACCTCGTGGAACGTCACGCCGGCGAACTCCGGCGTCGTAACGCTGCGGACCAGACCCGGGATCCGCTTCAGCCCGGGTAGCGCCGTTTCGTCTTCTGCGCCGATCCGCTGGTCCTGCCACCGCATTCCTCTATTCGAACACGTGTTCGATAGCGGCGCAAGGCTCAGAGAGGCTCTCGACCCGCCTGCAGCCGCCCGCGCACCTCGGCCACGAGCTCGGCCTGTTCGACCGGCCGCTGCTCACCGGACCGCAGGTCCTTCAGCTGGACGATCCCGTCGGCGAGCTCCCGCTCGCCGGCGACGACCGCAAAAGTCGCGCCGCTGCGGTCCGCGGCCTTCATCGCACCCTTGAGGCCCCGCTCACTTGTCGAGATGTCCGCGGCGACCCCCGCTCGGCGAAGCTCGGTGACGACGGCGAACAACCGGCGGGCCGCGTCGTCACCGAGGGGTACCGCGAAGACGTCGACCGTGGGGGCGCCAGGAAGGCCCACGCCCTCGGCCTCCATCGCCAGCAGTGTGCGCTCGACACCGAGCGCCCAGCCGACACCCGGCAGCCGCGGTCCGCCGAGGACTTCTGACAATCCGTCGTACCTGCCCCCACCGCCCACCGCGGACTGCGCGCCCAGCCCGTCGTGGACGAACTCGAACAGCGTCCGGGTGTAGTAGTCCAGGCCCCGGACCAGCCTCGGATCGTCGTCGTACTCGACCCCGGCGTCGGTGAGCAAGGAGCGAACGGCGTCGTGGTGCTCGCGATCACCGGCTGACAGGAAGTCTGCGATCACCGGTGCCTCCTTCAGCACGGTCCCCATCTCCGGCCGCCTGTCGTCGAGCACCCGCAGCGGGTTGAGCTCGACCCGACGGCGGGTCTCGTCGTCGAGGTCGAGGCTTCGCAGGTACGACTGCAGGGCGGCGCGGTACACCGGCCGGGACTCCTCTGACCCCAGCGAATTGAGCAGCAACCGCACCGTCAGTCCCAGCGTCCGGTAGGCATCGACGGCCAGCACGATCAGCTCGGCGTCGACGGCAGGGTCCTCGGTACCGATCGCCTCGGCGCCGACCTGGGAGAAGTGCCGGTAGCGGCCCCTCTGGGGTCGCTCGTAGCGGTAGTAAGAACCGGAGTACCAGAGTTTCAGCGGCAGCGCACCACGATGCAGGTTGTGCTCCAGCGCGGCTCGAAGGACGGGCGCGGTGCCCTCAGGACGAAGCGTGACATCGTCACCGCCGCGAGTGGTGAACGAGTACATCTCCTTGCTGACGACGTCGGTGGACTCCCCCACGCCGCGGACGAACAGGGCGGTCTCCTCGAAGGCCGGGGTCTCCACGTAGCCGTACCCAGCCAGCCGCAGCGGCGCCGCCATTGCCTCGCGCACGGCGAGAACTGCCTCGCCCCGCGGGGGCACGAGGTCGAACGTGCCTCGAGGGGCGCGGAACTGCGAACTCACCAGATCTCCCATGATCACGAAACGGTCAGCGGCTGGATCGAGGGGCAATCCGTTCATGATCAGAAGACGCGGCGACGCCCTGCAGGTACGGGTTACTGCGTCGCTCCCGCCCTATCGTCGTGGACGGCCCGTGCCCGGGCAGGACGACGGTGTCGTCGGCCAGCGGAAGGACCTTGTCGGCCAGGCTGCGCAGCATGGCCGCGTGATCTCCGCCCGGCAGATCGGTACGTCCGATGCTTCCGGCGAACAGGACGTCACCGGACAGGCACAGCCCAGCGTCGTCCGCCCCAGGCAGCCGGAACATCACAGATCCCTCCGTGTGGCCGGGCGCATGGTCGACCGTGAGCTCCAAGCCGGCCAGCATGAGCACGTCGCCGTCCCTGAGGCGGCGAACGTCGTCGGGCTCGGCGATGGCCTTGCGGCCGAACTCGCGCTCGAGCATCGCTACCAAACCGGCCTCGAGAGTGGAGACCGGATCGGCCAGCCGATAGGCGTCGTCGCCGTGGACGTACGCCGGGATGTCACGCGCCCCACAGACCGGGGTCACCGAGAACACATGGTCGAGGTGTCCGTGAGTCACCAGCACGGCGGCCGGCTTCAGTCGATGCTCGCGCAGCACATCATCGAGGTGGTCCACGACCCCGATGCCCGGGTCGACGACCAGGCATTCCTGCCCGGCTGCCGCCGCGAGGACGTAGCAGTTCGTGCCGAAGGCTTCAGCGGGAAATCCGACCACGAGCACCTCAGCACCCTATCCGCGCCCTGCGGACCGTCGCGAACTCGTTACGTTGCACCGGGGAGGTGCTGCCTAGACTGTGCCAACTCAGGGGCAACGGGGCGAAGTCCGCGCGCACACGGCAACGGAGGTCAGGTGGCAAGTACGAGCGAGCGGCGCCGTCAGCTCGCACGGCAGCGGTGGGAACGCCAACAGGCGCGGCGTGCTGAGGCCGTCGCGCGGGTACGGCGGCGGCGGAGGATCCTGGCAGCGGTCACCGCCGTAGCCGTCGTCGCCGGGTCAGTCGTGGCCGCTACCCAGTGGTGGCCCTGGGGCGATGACGACGCCACGACGGTCTCCGATTCCGAGACGTCGGCCGCTGGCAGCTGCACCTACACCGAGGCCGGCACCGCGAACGTGGAGATCGGCCTTCCACCGACCGAGCCGACGGCGGCGTCCACTGCCCGCCTGACGGTCAACGGCCAGCCGGTCGACGTCCAGCTCCTCGCGGATTTGGCTCCCTGCACCGTAAGTTCGATCGTCCACCTCGCCGGGCAGGACTACTTCGACGGAACGTCCTGCCATCGGCTCACGACGTCGGCCACGCTGAGGGTTCTGCAATGCGGCGACCCGACGGGAACCGGCAGCGGCGGCCCCGGCTACGAGTTCGGGCTGGAGAACACCGACGGAGCCACCTACCCAGCCGGTACGCTCGCGATGGCGCATCGGTCCGGCGAACCGGGCTCGAACGGCAGCCAGTTCTTCCTGGTCTACGAGGACACCCAGCTACCGCCCGAGTACACCGTCTTCGGGCAGGTCACCGCGGGGCTCGAGGTTCTCACCGGGATTGCGGCCGCCGGCACGGCCGACGGTTCCGAGGACGGCGCTCCCAAGGAGCCGGTCACCCTCGACGACGTCGTGACCGGAGCATGATCCCCACGGGCGACGCACGGGAGGAAGGGCCAGTGGTGGAACCACCCGCCAGCCCCGATCCCGGGACGCCGGAGCCGACACCGCCGGCCACGGTGGTGCAGAACGAGTGGGGCCGCGTCGACGCTGCCGGCTCCGTCTTCGTCCGTACGGACGACGGCGAGCGCCAGGTCGGCTCCTGGCAGGTCGGCGAACCCGAGCAGGCACTCGCGTTCTTCGGGCGCAAGTACGACGACCTGGCGGTTCAGGTCGACCTCCTCGAACAACGCCTCGGATCCGGGGCTGCGGCGCCCGACGAGACCGCGAGCGGGGTCCGTAAGCTCCGCGAGGCGCTGGTCGAACCGCATGCCGTCGGTGACCTCGGGACGCTGTCCCGGCGCCTGGACACCGTCGAGGCCCGTATCGCAGAGCGCCGAGCGGAGCGCCGCGCCGAGCGAGCGCAGGCCCTAGGCCAAGCCCGCACCCGCAAGGAGAGCATCGCCGCCGAGGCGGCGACGATCGCGGAGGGCGACGACTGGCGGCACGGGGCCGACCGGCTACGCGCGTTGCTCGACGAGTGGAAGACGCTGCCCCGGTTGGACCGCGCGACCGACGACACGTTGTGGCGCAAGTTCTCCAGCGCGCGGACCCACTACACCCGGCGGCGCAAGACACACTTTGCGGAGGTCGCGGAGCATCGCGAGCACGCGAAAGCGGTCAAGCAGGAGATCCTGGCCGAGGCCGAGGCGCTGGCCGAGTCCACCGACTGGGCTGCCACAGCTCGCCGCTATCGCGAGTTGATGGCCCGCTGGAAGGCTGCCGGCCCGGCACCCAAACCCGCCGACGATGCGCTGTGGAAGCGGTTCCGCGCTGCGCAAGACACCTTCTTCACCGCCCGGACGGCCGACCTGTCCAAACGCGACACCGAGCAGCAGACGAACCTCGATGCCAAGCAGGAGCTCTTGGCCGAGGCCGAGGCCTTGCTGCCGGTCACGGACTGGAAGTCCGCGCGGGACACCCTGCGTTCGATCCACGACCGCTGGGAAGCGGCGGGCCACGTTCCGCGCGACGCCATGCGCTCGATCGAGGGTCGGCTGCGCCGCGTCGAGGACGCCGTCCGCGACGCCGAGCAGAGCGAGTGGCGTCGAACGAACCCCGAGGCCCTGGCCCGAGCCGAGGCCACTGTCGCCCAGCTCCGGTCGTCGATCGCCGATCTCGAAAAGCAGGCGGCCGCGGCCCGCGAGCGGGACGACCCACGCAAGCTGAAGGAAGCGGAAGACGCCCTGGCAGCGCGACGCTCGTGGCTCGAGCAGGCCGAACGCGCTCTAGACGAGTTCGGCGGCGGCTGACCGTGCCTAGTCGTTGACCGTCACCGGGGTCGTACGGGCGCTCGTCAGCCGGTACGCGTCGAAGACACCCTCGACTCCACGGACCGCCTTGAGCACGTGGCCGAGGTGCTTGGGGTCGCCCATCTCGAAGGTGAACCGGCTCTTCGCGATCCGATCCGAGTTGGTGGTGACGGTCGCCGAGAGGATGTTGACGTGCTGGTCGGACAGGACGCGGGTGATGTCGGACAGCAACCGGGCCCGGTCGAGAGCCTCGACCTGGATCGCCACCAGGAACAGGCTGTTCGCGGTCGGGGCCCATTCGACGTCGACCATGCGGCCGTGCTCGCGCTCCAAGGCTGCGACGTTCACGCAGTCGATGCGGTGGACGGACACGCCGGAGCCGCGGGTGACGAAGCCGACGATGTCGTCACCGGGGACCGGCGTACAGCACCGGGCCAGCTTCACCCAGACGTCGCTGACCCCCTTGACGACCACGCCCGGATCACCGGCGGCCCGACGTCGCGGCCGCGTTGGGGTGGCTGCCTCGGCAGCGTCGTCGCTGGTGCCCTCCTCGCCGCCGAGCATCTGCACCAGCTTCTGGACGACGCTCTGAGGTGAGACGTGACCCTCGCCCACTGCCGCGTACAGCGCCGAGATGTCGGCATAGCGCAGATCGGATGCGACAGCGGTCAGCGCCTCCTGCGAAAGCATGCGTTGAAGCGGAAGGTCCTGCTTTCGCATTGCCCGGGCGATGCCGTCCTTGCCCTGTTCGATGGCCTCCTCGCGGCGTTCCTTGGAGAACCACTGCTTGATCTTGTTGCGTGCTCGGGGACTGCTGACGAACGTCAACCAGTCCCGGCTGGGCCCGGCTCCCTCGGCCTTGGAGGTGAAGATCTCGACGACGTCGCCGTTGTCCAGCGTGGACTCCAGCGGCACCAGCCGACCATTCACCCGCGCGCCGATACATCGGTGCCCTACCTCGGTGTGCACCGCGTAGGCGAAGTCGACCGGCGTCGCGTCCGCGGGCAGCGCCACCACGTCGCCGCGTGGGGTGAAGACGTAGACCTCGTTGGTGGTGATCTCGAATCGGAGGGACTCGAGGAACTCCCCCGGGTCCTCGGTCTCCTTCTGCCAGTCGAGCAGCTGCCGCAGCCAGGCCATGTCGCTCGGTGCCCGCGACTCGTCGCCGTTCGCGGCCGCGCCCCGGTCGAGCTCGATGCCGGCGCCGACGTCCTCCTTGTACTTCCAGTGCGCCGCGATGCCGTACTCGGCCCGTCGGTGCATGGCGAACGTGCGGATCTGCATCTCGACCGGCTTGCCGGCCGGCCCGATCACGGTGGTGTGCAGGGACTGGTACATGTTGAACTTGGGCATTGCGATGAAGTCCTTGAATCGCCCAGGCACCGGGTTCCACCGGGCGTGGACGATGCCGAGGACCGCGTAACAGTCGCGGACCGACTCGACCAGGACTCGGATGCCCACCAGGTCGTAGATGTCGGCGAAGTCCCGGCCGCGGACGATCATCTTCTGGTAGATCGAGTAGTAATGCTTGGGCCGGCCGGTGACCGACGCCTTCAACTTTGCGGTGCGCAGGTCGCCCTGGACCTGGTCGATCACCGCGGCCAGATAGTCGTCTCGAGACGGCGCGCGCTCGGCGACCAGGCGGACGATCTCGTCGTAGACCTTCGGGTGCAAGGTCGCAAAGGAGAGGTCCTCGAGCTCCCACTTGATGGTGTTCATGCCGAGCCGGTGGGCCAGCGGGGCGTAGATCTCCAGCGTCTCGCGGGCCTTGCGTCGCGCCGACTCCTTGGAGACGTAACGCCAGGTACGGGCGTTGTGCAGGCGGTCGGCAAGCTTGATCACCAGGACCCGGATGTCCTTGGCCATCGCGACGACCATCTTGCGGACTGTCTCGGACTGGGCTGCCTGCCCGTACTTGACCTTGTCGAGCTTGGTGACGCCGTCGACCAACATGGCGACCTCGTCGCCGAACTCGTCGCGCAGGTCGACCAGGTTGTAGTCGGTGTCCTCGACCGTGTCGTGCAGCAACGCCGCCGCGAGCGTCGGCGGCGTCATGCCCAGCTCGGCCAGGATCGTCGCAACGGCGAGTGGGTGCGTGATGTACGGGTCGCCGCTCTTGCGCTTCTGGCCGATATGGGCCCGTGCGGCGGCGCGATAGGCCCGCTCGACGACGCCCAGATCGGCCTTCGGGTGAGTGGCGTGGATCGTGCGGAACAGCGGCTCGAGGGCTGGATCGGCCTGGTGGCGCTGGGCCGTGAGCCGGGCGAGTCTCGCCCGCACGCGGACTGGCGTCAACGCGCTGGTCGAGACCGTCTCGTCAGCCAACTGGACCCCTCGCAGCCTGGCGGAGCACCAGTCTACGTGGGTCGACCCGCGGAATGCTCGCTCGTCAGACCTGGAGCAGGGGGTACAGCTCGACGTCGGTAAGCCGGGACCGGCCGGCGAGGAACATCAGCTCCATCAGCACGCTGACAGCGACCACCATCCCGCCCCCCTGCTGCACCAGTCCGACAGTGGCCTCTACGGTGCCGCCCGTGGCGAGGACGTCGTCGACGACCAGGACCTTGTCACCGGGCCGGAACGCATCGCTGTGAACCTCGATCGTCGCCTCGCCGTACTCCAGCGCGAAGCTTGCGGACCGGGTCCGGTACGGCAGTTTGCCGACCTTGCGGACCGGGACGAAGCCCGCGCCGAGCACGTGCGCCACCGGCGCCGCGAGGATGAAACCCCGCGCCTCGATGCCGACGACGGTGTCGACACGACGCACGCCGGCCTCATCGCGACCGGTCGCGGCCAGCGCCGACACGACCTTGGCGAACGCATCATGGTCGAGGAGCAGGGGCGTGATGTCCTTGAACGTCACCCCCGGCTGGGGCCAGTCCGGGATGTCACGGATCCGGGAGAGCAGGAGCTCGCGCTCGGCTGCTCCGAGCCCGCCTTCGCGTGCCGTTCGTCCGGTCACAGCGGGAGGCTATCGCGCCGGCCGACCACCGTTGCCGCGCCGCTGAGAACGCGTCTGGCGTTGCGGCTGGCGGCGATCGCCACTCTCGACGGCCGACCCGCGTTGCGGCGACGGCGGGCGAGCCGGCGCACCGCCCACGGCGGCCGGCTCCGCCGTTGTGTCTCCCCGCGGTGCCTTCGCACCCGCACGGCGCGCTTCGACCCGACGGGTCAGCCCGGCGATCGTCGGCTCGCGGTTCTTCAGGTCCACCAGCAACGGCGTGGCGATGAAAACCGAGGAGTACGTGCCGACGGCGACGCCGATGAACAGGGCGAGTGCCAGATCCTTCAGCGTGCCTGCACCCAGCAGGCCGGCCCCGACAAAGAGGATCGAGCCGATGGGCAGCAGCGCGATGATCGAGGTGTTGATCGACCGCATCAGAGTCTGGTTGACGCCGAGGTTGGCTGCCTCGGCGTAGGTGAGCTGGTTCTGGGCGGTGATGCCCTTTGTGTTCTCGCGCACCTTGTCGAAGATCACCACGGTGTCGTACAGCGAGTAACCGAGGATCGTCAGGAAGCCGATCACTGTCGCTGGCGTCACGTCGAAGCCGACGAGAGCGTAGATGCCGACGGTGAACACGACGTCGTGGAACAGAGCCACCAGAGCCGCGACGGCCATCTTCCATTCGTAGGCGATCGAGAGGAACACGACCACGGCGAGCAGGAACATGCCTAGGCCGAGAAGCGCCTGGCGGGTGATCTGGTCACCCCAGGAGGGGCCGATCACCTGGGCCGTGATCTCCTCGGGCGCGACGTCCACAGCATCGGCGACGGCGTCCCGGACCGTAGTCGTCTCGTCGGGGGTAAGGCTGCCCGTCTGCACCCTTACGCTCTCGTCGCCGACGACCGTGACCCTGGGATCCGCGGCCTCCCCGATCCCGGTCGCGATGACGGCACCGCGCACGTCGCTCACGGTCGAGTCGGTGACCTGTTCGACCGGGGCCGTGAGCTCCGCCCCGCCCGAGAACTCGACGCCGAGCTGCAACCCGCGCCCGATCAGTCCGCCGAGCGCGACCGCCAGCAGGATCGCACTGACGAGATACCACCGCCGCGCGTTCTGCACGATCGGAACGGAGACCTCACCGCGATAAAGGCGGTTACCCAGCGACTGCCTGGTCATGGGGTCGCCTCCTTGGCGGCCGGCGCCCCGGCTCGTCGGCCAAGGCCTGTGCGACCGGGCGCCCCGAGCCGTACCGGATCGAGCCCGGACCAGGCATGGCCAGCGCCGAAGAAGCGGCTGCGAGCCAGCACGCTGAGTATCGGCTTGGTGAACAGGAAGACCACGATCAGGTCGACGATCGTCGTCAGCCCGAGCGCGAACGCGAAGCCGCGGACGTTGGCGACGGAGAACACGTAGAGGAAGAAGGCGGCGAACAGCGAGACCGCGTCGCTGGCCAGCACTGTCCGGCGGGCCCTCTTCCATCCGGTTTCGACGGCCATCCGGACGCTGCGGCCCTCCCGGATCTCGTCGCGCACCCGCTCGAAGAACACGACGAAGGAGTCGGCGGTGATGCCGATCGCGACGATGATCCCGGCGATTCCCGCGATGGTGAGCGTGAAGCCGATGGCCTCGCCGAGCAGGACGATCGCCGCGTAGGTGAGCAGGCCCGCGACCGCGAGACTGGCGAAGACCACGAAGCCGAGGCCGCGGTAGTAGATCAACGAGTAGAGCAGGACCAGGCCCAGGCCGATCGCACCCGCGAGCAGCCCGGCCTTGAGCTGGCTGGCACCGAGCGTCGGAGTCACGGTGGAGACGTCGCTGGGCTCGAACGTCAGCGGAAGCGCACCGTAGTTCAGCACGGTCGCCAGGGCCTGGGCCTCGGGCTGGGTGAACGACCCTGAGATCGTTGCGCTGCCGCCGGGGATGGGCTCGTCGACCGTTGGGAAGGACACCACCCGGCCGTCGAGCACGATCGCGAAGGCGTTCAACGGG
This sequence comes from Actinomycetota bacterium, assembly GCA_046727475.1. Taxonomy (GTDB): domain Bacteria; phylum Actinomycetota; class Actinomycetes; order Jiangellales; family Jiangellaceae; genus DAIUDS01. Next base: position 10,465 of record JBKPCP010000028.1, read on the forward strand.
AAGGTTTGCCCGGCAAGGTTCGTCGTCGACTCGAGGAACTTGTCCGCGCCCTCGTCGGTGAAGTCGAGGTTGACCACCCATTGGACCCCGCCTTGCGGGATGCCAGCCGAAGCGCTGTCGACGTCCGTACCGACGACGTCAGCCGGTCCGAGGAGGAACCGGGAAGTGCCGCTCTCGTCGCAGGTGATGAGCGAGGCGGCGGGGTCGTCGAGCGAGCCCGTCTGCAGGTTCGCGCAGTCGAAGGCGTCGAGCTGGGCCTGCTCCTCGGGCGTCGGCGCGCCCTCACCCGCGGGCGGTTGCACCGGCGTCGGCGCCGGGCTCGGCGAGGCCGACGGGCTCGGTGTCGGCGTGGTCTGGGCGGCGAGACCCTCGGTGACCGCTCGGCCGGCTGCGGAGGGCGATGCAGCGGCCGCGGGTGTGGTGGTCGGTGTCGGCGTACCGGTCGCACCCGGCGTCGGCGTCGCGGTCTCGGTTGGCGCGGGCGCAGGCGCGCCTCCTTCGATGACGGCGCGCACCGGGCGGAACCGCAGCTCCGCGGTCTGGCCGACGAGCTGTACGAGCTCGTCCTCGCCTACGTCGGGTACCTGGACGACGATGTTCGTGTTGCCCTGGGTGGTGATCTCGGCTTCGGCTACCCCGCTGCCGTTGACCCGAGCCCGGATGATGTCGACGGCCTGCACCATGCTCTCGTCTGTGGGCGTTCCGCCGTCGGCCGTCTTGGCCGAAAGCGTGATGCTCGTGCCGCCGCGCAGGTCGAGCCCGAGTCGAGGGGTCCAATCACCCAGCAGTGCGATGGTTCCGTAGAGAACGACCAGGAGGAGAGCCAGCACGCCCAGCGGACGCCACGGGCGCGGTGCATTCGCAGATGCCACTTGTCGGTCTTTCTCCTTCGTGCCGTCGTCACCGAGTCGCGATGCGGGTCGGCCACCGGGGATCGGTTCTCCGGGGTCGAACGATCCGCGTCAGCGCTGGGTGCCCGAGGTCTCGTCGCCGTCCGGGTTGTCGGCTGCCTGCCGCGTGGTCGCATCCGTCTGGACGTGGGGGGTCACGGAGTCGGGCGCCTCGTCGGACGTGATGGGCTCGGGCACCTCGTCGGGGATGACACGCATGATGGCTCGCCGCACGTAACGGTTGGTCACGCCCGGCGCTACCTCCAGAACGACCTCGTCGCCCTCGAGGGCGACGACAGTGCCGATCAGGCCGGCGCCGGTCATGACCCGCGCGCCGGGAGAGATCGTCGACTGGAGCTGGGCGATCTCCCGCCGCTGTTTCTGCTGCGGTCGGATGAGCAGGAAGTAGAAGACGGCAAGCAGAAGAAGAGGGAGGAGGAGGGTCTCCATGGATACGCAAATCCTTCCCCGTGCACCGGACCAGCCGGTCTGCACAGGACGACATTCGGCAGCCAGGCGGCGGCCGCCCGCGCATTCTAATCCTCGGTGCCGGTGAACAGGTCAAGCGCCCCATCCTCGGTGCCGGTTCCGGCGAAGGGTGACCGAGGTGGCACCACCAGCCCGAGATGTCGCCATGCGCCCGGCGTGGCCACCCGGCCGCGTGGCGTTCGTGCCAGCAACCCGGCGCGGACCAGGAACGGTTCGGCGACCTCTTCCACGGTCTCGCGTTCCTCACCGACGGCCACCGCCAGCGTGCCCAGCCCGACCGGGCCACCGGCGAAACGCCGGCACAGGGCGTCCAGGACGGCCCGGTCGAGCCGGTCGAGGCCGATGGCGTCCACTTCGTAGACGGTGAGCGCGGCACGCGCGACGTCGCCGTCGACCACTCCATTCACTCGAACCTCGGCGAAGTCCCGCACCCGCCGCAGCAGTCGGTTTGCGACCCGCGGCGTGCCACGGGATCGTCCGGCGATCTCCTCCGCGCCGTCCGCGCGCAAGGTGACGCCGAGTAACCGGGCCGAACGGACGAGGATCTGCTCGAGTTCGGCTGGCTCGTAAAGGTCGAGGCGGCCGGTGAACCCGAACCTGTCGCGCAGCGGGCCTGGCAGCAGGCCGGTCCGGGTGGTGGCTCCGACCAGGGTGAACGGAGGAAGGCCGAGTGGGATGGCGGTCGCACCCGGCCCCTTGCCGACGATCACGTCGACCCTGAAGTCCTCCATGGCGGTGTACAGCATCTC
>JBKPCP010000029.1:0-11686 GCA_046727475.1 Actinomycetota bacterium
CCGCCTGCCAGGTCTGCATCACCGAGCCGCAGGACAGGACCGGGTTGAAACTGCAACTGGGCACGTAGGACGGGTCTTTCAGCAGCTCGATCCGCTCGACGGCCAGGACGAACGCGGCCACGAATCCGACCGCACCGCCGACCGTGAGCAGGATCGCGAGCGCACGCCCTGCACCACCGGCCCGCTGATGGGCGGCGCGTGCGTCCACTCCGACGTCCACGTCGTCGGGCCGGCTGATCTCGAGGTTTCCGGTCATCGCTCCCTTTCGAGCATCCGCTTGCCGTCACCATTCCTCACGATCGTGAACGCGTCCTCCACGTCACCGGACATCCGGCGAGCCTCGTACCGCATGGTGTCACCGTCGACATCGATCACCTGATAGGTCTGCACGTCCTCCGCGCTGTGCTGCAGTTCGGCACCGTGTGCAGCCCATGTCTCCTCGGGATCCCCGAGGTCGTACATCTTCGATCCGGCGACCGAGATCACGTATACCGGACCGTTCTCCGATTGCTGTCCCCGCCCGTAGGTGTGGTCGTGGCCCTGCAGGACCAGGTCGACGTCGTGGTCCTCGAGCACCCGGAGCCAGGCGTCACGAACCTCCGGATTGTCGCGACCTTCCGCAGTCGAGAAGACGGGGTGATGGAACACCACGACAGACCAGCGTCCCGGGTTCTCGGCCAGTACGTCGTCGAGCCAGGCCGCCTGTTCGTCGAGGGCCGTGTTGGAGTTGAGGACGACGAACCGGACGCCCTGGTAGTCGACGTAGTAGACGGTCTCGCCCGGAACACCGTCGGGCCCGTTCTCGGGGAACGCAAACTGGGGCTGCCAGTTTCGCGAGACCCGGTCGGCGTCGCGGTGGTCGTGGTTGCCGGCCGAAGCCACCATGAGCGCCGTGGTCGCAGCGGGTGCCAGCGAGTCGAACCATGCGCCCCACTGCGGGTCGGCACCCGCGTCGTTCACCAGGTCGCCGGCATGCAACCAGAGCCGGGCGTCGGGCTCGTCGGCCACCGCCGCCTCGACCAGGGCCGCCCATGTCTCTCTCAACCCGGTCTGCGCGTCGCCGAGATAGACGAATGTGAACGGCTCCGGTGACGCCGCCGCCGTGGTGAACTCTGACCAGTCGCTCCAGTGTGTCCCGTCGCCCACGCGATAGGTGTAGCTCGTGGCCGGATCCAGGTCGTCGAACACCGCGGTGTGCGCTCGTGCCGTGAACCCGTCGGCGGGGTACAGGCGGGAGCTTTCCGCGATGACCAGCCTCGTCGAGCCGTCGTCCACCTTCCTGATCTGGGCGTCGGCCGCTGCGGCGTTCCCACTGGTCCGCCAGGTCACGGCCTGTGACGTAGCAGGATCGGCCGTCGGGGTCAGCACGACCCGGTCCGGATTCAGGGTCGGCGCGTCCCGGGCAGGTTCCGGCCCGGCAGTGACCGCCACCGTCACCACCAGGGCGGCAGCGGCCGCGACCGAGCGTCCCCGCACAGCCGTGCCAGTCATCGACCACAGCATTCACCCGGAGGAGACCTGATGAACAACGGCCAGGATGTCTTTGACGTGATCGTCCTCGGCGGCGGGCCCGCCGGAGAGAACGCCGTCGACCGGGTCGTGAGCGGCGGATTGTCCGCCGCGCTGGTCGAGTCCGAGCTGGTCGGCGGCGAATGCTCGTACTGGGCCTGCGTGCCGAGCAAGGCCCTGCTCAACCCCGTCGACCTACTCGGGTCCGTGCGCCGTTCGCCCGGCGCCTCTCACGCCGTGACGGGAACGATCGACGTCGATGCTGTGCTGGCACACCGGGACTGGGCCACGGGCAACCAGGACGACAGCAGCCAGGTGAAGTGGCTCGACGGCCTGCCCGCCACGCTGGTTCGCGGGCACGGGCGGCTCGACGGCCCACGCACCGTCGAGGTGGGCTCGAATGGGTCGGTGCGGACCCTCCGGGCGCGTCACGCGGTGGTGGTGGCGACCGGAAGCCGCGCCGCCGTCCCGCCGGTGCCCGGACTCGCCGAGGCCCGTCCATGGACCAGCCGCGACGCCACCTCGCTGCGTGCGGTGCCTCGACGGCTGGCCGTCCTGGGCGGTGGCGTCGTCGGGTGTGAGATGTCCCACGCCGTACGCGGGCTGGGTGCCGAGGAGGTGACGATGCTCGTCCGTGGTCCCAGGTTGCTCGAGCGCATGGAGCCGTTCGCCGGCGAGATGCTCGCGTCCGCCTTGGACGGCCACGGCGTTACGATCCGCACCGGCACCACGGTGACCAACGTGGCCCGTGGTGATGCCGGACCGGTCACGATCACGCTCTCCGACGGCGGGACGATCGAGGCCGACGAGCTCCTGGTCGCCGCCGGCCGCCGACTCAACACCGACGACATCGGCCTCGACTCGATCGGGTTGCCACCCGGCGAACCTGTCGCCGTGGACGACAGCATGCGGGCGAAGGGCGTCGACGGCGGCTGGCTCTACGCCATCGGCGACGCCAACGGGCGCAACCTGCTCACGCACATGGGCAAGTACCAGGCCCGGGTCTGCGGCGACGTGATCGTCGCCCGAGCGCACGGGCGCGCCGACGACGGGCCGGCGCTGCGAGCCACGTCCGACGCGCTCGGTGCGCCGCAGGTCGTGTTCACCGATCCCCAGCTGTGCTCTGTGGGTCTGACCGAGCGGGCCGCCCTGGACCGTGGCCACGACGTGCGCGCCGTCGAGTACGAGATCGGTTCGGTCACCGGCGCCTACCTGCAGGCCGAGGACTACCAGGGCCGCGCCAAGGCGGTCGTCGACGAGTCGCGCCGGGTGCTGCTGGGGGTGACGTTCGTCGGTCCGGGAGTGGCGGAGTTGCTGCACTCGGCCACGGTCGCTGTGACGGCGCAGGTGCCGCTCGAGCGGCTCTGGCACGCGGTACCTGCATTCCCCACTGTCAGCGAAGTCTGGTTGCGACTGCTGGAGACCTATGGCCTGTGACGGTCAGGCCGCCTTGCTCGCCGACGCTGGTAGTCTCCGGCCGGCCTGCTCTGGGGGCGCCATCTACTGCCCGTCGAGCCGCCCGCCTGATATGCCTGACGGGTCACTCGTCGAGCAGCCCGATGTCGCGAGCCCTCCGCACCGCGTCGGTGCGGGCGGAGACGCTGAGCTTGCGGTAGATGGACATGGCCTGGGTCTTGATGGTGTTGGGCGAGACGAAGAGGCGTTCAGCGATCTCGCGGAAGGATAGATGTGTCGGCAGGTAGGACAGCAACCGCAGTTCTGCTGCCGTCAGGGCGGTCGGACCGGGGAGGTCTCCTCCTCGGATCAGTTCCAGCCTGCGCTGCACGTCCGCGAGCTGGTCCCCGAGCGTGCCGGAGTCCGTCATCCTGCCGAGGATCACTCGTGCATCGGAGAGCAGCATCCAAGCCCCCGCGCGGTCGGAGAGGGCGAACTGCACCCTGGCCAGCTCGACCATCGTCTGGACGGCGAGCCACGGAACGGCACGTGTGAGCATCGGGCGCAATCGCTGCGTCCGTATGACTTCGCGCCTTGCGACCGTCATGTCTCCGTGCTCGAGCGCTGTCCGCGCAACGGCGGCGAAGGTGATCGAACTCAGTAGGTACTCCTCCAGGTGGCCTGTCTCGACAGTGGTGAGGGCGCGGTCAGCGAACCCCCGGGCCGCCTTCCAGTCGCCTCGACCCATGGCCAGCAGGGACCGCTGTGCGAGCGCCACCGATGCGGCCGGACGGGCTCCGGTGCGCTCGGCAGACTCGACCGCGTCGGAAAGGATGACGTCGGCCCGATCCACCTCACCGGCCAGGAGGCTGCCTATCCCGTGCAGGGCGAGCCCCACCGGTCGCCAAGGGCTGCCTTCGGTTTCGAGGCGAACGGCAGCCTCGGCATCCTCCCTCATCCGCTCGACACCGTGCCGGCAGGTCAGGGCTTGGAGCAGGCGCAGTGCCGACTCGGATGAGATGCTGCCGTCGGGCGAAGGAGCCTCGACGAACGGACCTCGTCCGGCCAGGTCGGCCCACCAGGCCGCTCCGAGTGCGTCTCCCGACAACGCTGCCGCCCACCCGGCGAGCACCGCGAGCGTCGGATGCCGCTCGATCACCTTCTCGTCGAGCCGGTCCAGCCAGGTCTGCATGGTCTTGAGCCGGCCGGAGCGGTTGAGCGGCAACGCCAGCTGCTCGAGCAGGTGGGCGGCCCGATCGTGATCCCCTCCGGCGTAGGCGTGGTGAACGGCGTCCTCGGACATCCCGTTCGCGTCGAACCAGTCGGCCGCTCTGCTGTGCAGAAGTGGAAGCAGATCGGGCTCTCGTAGTGTCAGCTCGGTGACGAGCACGTCACGGAACAGATGGTGGTAGCGGTACCACTCTCTGCGGTGATCAAGCGGAATGAGCAGCAGGTTGGAGCTCTCGATCGACCTCAGGGCCTGCGCCGACCCGGACCGCTGGAGAACCGCGTCGCACAGTGCCCCGGACATCTTGTCGAGGACGGCGGAGTGGATGAGGAACTGCACGACGTCGTCGGACAACCGTGAGAGGATCTCCGACCGCACGTAGTCCGCGACGAACCGGTCGTCTCCGGTGAACGCGATCCCCTGAATCTCTCCGTCCCCGCTGGCCAGAACGGCCAGCGCTGCCAGATACAGTCCGGCCGGCCAGCCCTCCGTCCGCTCGGTCAGCTCCGCCACGGATTCGTCGGGCAGGTCGACACCGGCGTTTCGCATCAGCGATCGCGCTCCGCCTGCGTCCAGCGCGAGGTCGGATACGCCGACCTCGGCCAGCAGACCACCGGCCCGCAGCCGGGCGAGGGGGAGAACCGGCACGCTGCGCGAGGTCACCACGAGTTGAGAGCCCGCAGGGAGCCGCTCGGCGAGCTCGGCGATGGCGTCGAGGCACGTGTGCTCGACAAGGCTGTGTATGTCGTCGATGAGCACGACCACCGGCCGGCTCATCGAGGCAACCGCCGCTCCCAGCCGGGGAAGCACGGTCGAGATGACCGACACCCCTTGAGACGAGAGGGCGCCGAAAACGAGCGGGCTGATCGGTTCGATTCGGTCGAGGGCAACCGCCATGTGAGTCAACATCACGACCGGGTCGTTGTCGCCGGCGTCGAGCGAGATCCACGCAACCGCCCTCGAGTCCGCCTCTGCCCACTCGCTGAGCAGCGTCGTCTTTCCGTATCCAGCCGGGGCGACGATGGCCACGACGCGTGCCCGAGAGCGGCTGAGCCGGTCGACCAGGGCGCGACGGGACACAGTGCCCGCCGGCACGGGCACCGGCTGGAGCTTGGACTGGATGACGCCGAAGGGCGGGCTCGTCGATGTTACCTGCGGTCGCTTCGGTGCAGGTGTCGCGCGCCGGCGACGCGACCAACTCACGGGCCCGCACGTTACCAGTGGCCCGACCGGGCGGCGGTCATTTCATCCAGTACGGATGATGTGCCGCGGCAGCCCGTGCTGTGACATGAGCAGCAGGCTGAATCGATGACATTCCGTGGACGTATCTCGACGGGAGTCGGGCAATGGTGAGACACCCAGACCGGCTGCACCAAGATCGGCTGCGCAGCCTGGCGATGAACGACGAGGAGTTCATCGAGTCGGTATTGGCCATCCGCCTCGAGAACGTCGAAACATCCGGACTCGACCCGAAGACCCACGCGTTGGTCCGCCTCGGCGCGCTGTTGGCCCTCGACGCAGCACCGGCCTCCTACCAGGGAGTTGTGGGTGTGGCCCTGTCCTCCGGCGCAACGCTCGACGACATCGTCGGCGTCCTGATCGCCGTGGCTCCCACGGTGGGGGTTGCGCGTATCGTGTCGGCGGCGCCGGAGCTCGCACTGGCGCTGGGATACGACATCGACGCGGCGCTCGAGCGGTTCGAAGGTCACGGTGTAAACGGCTGACGTCCTCATCGGGGCCGACGCCGGCTTTTCATCCCGTCCGGATGATGCCGTCGGCTCGCCCGGCGTGTCAGATGTATGAAATGGCCGCGTGCCGGTCAGCAGTCCGACGAGAGGAGGAACGGTGATCGGACCTGTGCAATTGGTTGTGCTCGGCTTCAGCAAGCCCGACTTCAGGGGCGAAATAGTTGCTGAGCTCGAGCGGCTCCGAGAGAGCGACACCGTTCGCTTGATCGATTCACTCACCGTCTACAAGGACGCTGAAGGCGACGTCGCGGTGTTGAAGCTCAGCAACCTGTCAGACGAGGAGTCGGCGGAGTTCGGTGCGCTCGTCGGTGCTCTTGTGGGCCTCGGCGCCGGCGGCGAAGAGGGCATGGAGACGGGTGCCGAGCTGGGCGCGGAGGCGGCCGCGGAAGGCGTAGACGTCTTTCCCGAGGAGGACGCGTGGGACGTCCTCGATGAACTTCCGAACGACTCCGCCGCCGCCCTCATCCTGCTCGAGCACCGATGGGCGATCCCTTTGCGCGACGCCATCGCCCGCGCAGGGGGCTTCCCCATCAGCAGCGGTATGATCAACCCGCTCGACCTCGTCGACGTCGGGCTTCTGTCGGCCGCGGAGGCAGCAGCCCTGCCAGAGACCACCCAGACGAGGAGGGCCTGAGCCATGTTCGGTCCAAGTAGACGCGTCGCCCGTCGGACAAGCCGTCGGACAAGCCGACGCATGGCACGCCGTTACGACACGATGTCGCCGGAACCTGAGGCCCCGCCGCAGGAGTACGCCCCACCCCCTTCCGAACCCGCGCAGCCCGCGCAACCCGCCTACGTCGCCGAACTGGAACAGCTGGGCCGGCTCAAGGAACAAGGTCTGATCACGGACGAAGAGTACGAGGCCAAGAAAAAGCAGATCCTCGGGATCTGAGGCTCAACACCATCACGTTACGGAGGTCCTAAGAAATGCCACTACTCGATCTGTTCTGGGCAACACTGTGGTTCTTCCTGTTCTTCGCGTGGATCTGGCTGCTGATCACGATCATCGCCGACATATTCCGCAGCCATGACCTCAACGGCTGGATGAAGGCGCTGTGGGTGTTGTTCGTGGCGGTTGTGCCATGGCTCGGTGTCCTCATCTACCTGATCGCCCGGGGCGGTTCGATGCAGGAGCGCGCCATGCAGGAAGCGGCCCGGAGGGAGCAGGCGACCCGGGAGTACGTCCGGGAGGTCGCTTCCGAGGGGTCCACGGCCGACGAGCTGGCCAAGTTGGTCCAACTGCGCGACTCCGGCGTCCTCACAGCCGAGCAGTTCGAGGCTCAGAAGGCCAAGATCCTGGCCTGAGACCGCTGCCTGTGACAGGGCATGGCCGAGAGGAGGTCAGACATGGCGACGGGCTCGGGCGCGGCCGGTGGAACACCCCGGCGTCCCCCCGATGCAGAGATCCACGTCCGAGCCGGCCGCCTGTGGGGTGGCGGCGTGGCGGCCGCGGTGGTGGCGGCCCTGGTAGCGGTCGTGGGTTACCTCATCGGTGAGGTGATCCTCGACATCGAGCTGATCCCACCGGCCGAGCTGATCGGTGGCTCCGGCGACACCGACTCGGTCCTGACGCAGTACATCATCGTCGGCGTGGTTGCCGCGCTTGCCGCAACGGCCCTGTTGCACGTCCTGCTCCTGACGACGCCCCGGCCGTTCGGGTTCTTCGGCTGGATCATGACGCTGATCACCGTGGCCGCTGCCGTTCTACCGTTCGCCACGGATCGCGACGTCGACTCCAAGGTCGTCACCGCCGTCGTGCTCGTGGTACTCGGCGCCGCCATAGCGTCCCTGGTGTCCGGAGTCGGTGCACGGTCGGTGTCGCGGTCGCGTCCCGGTCCGACCTGATCGGCCCCGGCCGGCTGAGATGGCATATTCCTCGCCCGCGGCAAGGACGCGGGCGAGGAACATGACGCTGGCACGACCAGGGGGACTACTCGCGTTTCATGATCGCGAGCGCTTCCATCTCGAGGTCGACGTAGTGGTCGCCTGAGATGTCGACGATCGCCTCCTTGATGATGCCTCCGGTGAAGGCGTACGGGCTGGTGCCCGGGTAGTCGCCGGTGACCGGCTCGGCCGGGTCCTTCCCGACGTTCAGGCCCTCACCGACGAGCGAGAAGTTGCCGGGCTGCGTCATGATCCGGCCCTCGCCGACCTTTTCGTCGTCGATGAACAGCGACAGCGTGCCCGTGGCCGGCATGCCGTCGCCCTCGCGAACGAAGGAGGCCCCCAGGATCACCCTCCCGGTTGGGATCTCCTTCGTCGACTCGACCAGTTGCTCGTTGCCGCCCACGAAGTTGTAGACGTACTTCAGCTTGTGGTCCCTCACGTAGAGCGCATGACCACCGAACCGAGCGCCGTGGGAGAAGAGCACACCGGAACAGTCCGCCGACTCGATGTCGACCTCGACCGCGATGCTGTAGCTGCGATTTCGGATGTTGACCGCCGCAGACTCCGGAACCTCGGCTGAGTCAGGGTAGTAGACGTACCGGTCTCGGTGCGGCGCTGTCTGGGGGCGGCTCGGATCGGCGAGGACTTCCACGGCGGTCCTGTCCTCGAGCGGGAGCCCGTTGTAGAGGCCGGCCGCGTGGAACCAGAGATTGATCAGCTCCTGAACCTTCGTCGGGTGCTCTGCCGCCAGGTCATGGCTCTCGGTCGGATCCTCTTCGGTGTTGTAGAGCTCCCAGCGATCGCGATCGAACTGCCCCCAACCCGCGATCGTCGGGTGGACGCTCACCGCCTTCCAGCCCTTGTGCCAGATCGCCCGGGAACCGAGCATCGAGAAGAATCCGGTCTCTTTCGGCGTCGGAACGTCGTCGCTGTCGAAAGTCGACCGGAAGCTGACACCCTCGAGCGGAATCTGCGGGAAGCCCTTGACGACATCCGGTAGCTCGACGCCGAGCAGTTCGTAAATCGTCGGCACGACGTCCGTGGCGTGGAGAAACTGGTGCCGGACCTCGCCATTGGCGGCGATGCCTTTCGGCCATGAGACGACCATCGGGTCGGCGACGCCGCCCTCGAAGTTGTACCGCTTCCACATCTTGAACGGCGTGTTGAATGCCCACGCCCAGCCGACGGGGTAGTGGTTGTAGGTGGCCGGCGAGCCCAGGTCGTCGAGGTACCTCAGGTTCTCCTCGATCTCGTCGGGGATCCCATTGAAGAACTTGTTCTCGTTGACCGAACCGTTCGGTCCGCCTTCGCCGCTGGCGCCGTTGTCCGATACCAGGACGACAATCGTGTTCTCGAGCTGATGCGTCTCCTCGAGGAAGTCCAGCAGCCGCCCGATCTCGTAGTCGGTGTGCGAGAGGAAGCCGGCGTACACCTCCGCCATGCGGCTGAACAGGCGTCTCTCCTCGGCGGAGAGTGAGTCCCAGGGACGGACAACGTCCAGGGCGGGCCAGGGCTTGCCCTCGATGCTCTGCTCCTCGGCGTAGGGATTGAGCGGTGACAGCTCTGCGCTGGCGGGGAAGATTCCCATCTGCTTCTGCCGTTCGAACACGAGCTCGCGGTACCTCTCGTAGCCCATGTCGAACTTCCCCTCGTACTTCTCGATCCATTCCTTCGGGGCGTGGTGGGGCGCGTGCGTCGCGCCCGGGCAGAAGTACATGAAGAACGGCTTGTCGGGCGCAATCATCTTCGCGTCCTTGATGAACTCGATCGCCTTGTTCGTGAGATCGGTGGTGAGGTGGTAGCCCTCTTCCGGCATCGCCGGTTGGTCGACGGGATGGTTGTCGTAGACCAGGTCCGGGTACCACTGATTGGTCTCGCCGCCGAGGAAACCGTAGTAACGCTCGAAGCCACGACCCACCGGCCAGTTGCGCTTCGTCGACGCCATGTTCATCTCGTCGGCTGCGACGAGGTGCCACTTCCCGAGCATGTACGTGTTCCACCCCCGCTCACCGAGCACCTCGGCGATGGTGGCGCACTCGAACGGGATGTGGCCGTTCGAGTTTGGGTAGCCGGTGGTGGCTTCCGCGATGCAAGCCATGCCGTTGGTGGTGTGGTTACGCCCCGTCAGCAGTGATGAACGGGTCGGCGAGCACAGCGCCGTGGTGTGCCAGTTCGTGTAGGTGAGCCCCTTTTCGGCGAGCTTCTTGATGTTCGGCGTCTCGATCAGCCCACCCCAGGGCTCCATGGCCGAGAACCCGACGTCGTCCAGCACGATGTACAAGACGCTGGCTGCCCCGGCCGGCGCCACCGGCTGCAGGTAGGGCTCCCAGTCCGGAACCGAGTCCCTCTGGTCGATGGTGATCCTGCCCTTGAACGGCTTGGCCATATGCCCTACCCTCCAAGCGGTGCAACACGCCCGCGAGAGCACGCGCCGCTAACCCCCGGAAAGCGGCCGAGGGCCACGGGGGAACCCCCGACCGCGAAGAGAGACGCTACATTCGTTCGCCGCGGAAAGCACTCTCTCGACGTGATTCAGTAGGCCGTCTGGCTGACGTCCGCCCCCGGCTGCCGGTCCCGCTAGGGCTTGTTCTGCCGCTACTCTGTGCTGACCGCGACTCGTGGTGCGCAACAGCAACGTGCGCTCCCTGCTGGAGAAACCGGGACGGAACAGTTGACCGCACCCTGGCAGGCGTACTCGTCCAGGCTGGTCGGCCGAGATGGTGAGTTCGACCGCCTGCGCCGGCTGCTGGAGGGCATGGAGAGCACTACCACGGGGCGGATGGTGCTCGTCCACGGCGAGGCCGGGGTGGGCAAGTCGCGGCTGGTTCGGGAGGCCACCGCGGTGGCCCGACGAGCCGGCGTCAGCGTGTTCTCCGGCCGGGCGGTACCGTCCGGCGAGGCGTACCGCCCGCTCGCTGAGGCGCTCAGCGCCGCGGTGCGAGGCCGTCCACTGCCTCGGGAGAACGGCCTGCGACCGTACCTGCCGGCGCTGTCCGCACTGCTCCCCGATGCCGGCATCGAAGGACGGTCCGACCCGCGCGGAGGGGTCATCCTGGGCGAGGCGATCTTGCGGCTGGTGACCGCGCTTGCCAGCCCATCCGGCGCCATGCTGGTACTGGAGGACCTGCACTGGGCTGATCCGGACACCCTCGACGTGCTGAGCTACCTGGGCGATGCGGCGAGGACCTCGCCGGTGGTGCTGGTGGCGACCGCCCGGGACGAGTTGGACCCGCCGCCACGGCTGCTCGACCTTGCGCTTGCCTGCGAGGCCGATGTTATCCCGCTGGACCGGCTCGGCCCGCGGGACGTCCGCGGGGTGGTGGAGTCGTGCCTATCGGCGGCCCCGCCGGACGAGCTTGTGGGCTTCATCATCGAGCATGCCGACGGGTTGCCGTTCCTGATCGAGGAGCTGCTAACCGGGCTGGCCGCGGTTGGCGCGCTGGCCCCGGACGGGACCTTGACCGGCCCGCTGACCGCGAACGTGCCGCGCACATATGCGGCCACTGTGCGCCGCCGGCTGGCCGGCCTGGACCCGAGTGCGCGCTCGGTGGTGGAGACCGCCGCGGTGCTCGGCCGCCGGTTCGACTGGCGGCTGATCCCGGAGATCACCGGGCTGGCCGAGCAGGTGGTGCTGGCCGGCCTGCGGTCCGCAGTGGCCACTGGCCTGGTCGTGGTGCACCCCACTGACACCGACACGTTCCGGTTCCGGCACGCGCTGAGCTGCGACGCGGTGCGCACCGAATTACTGCCACCGGAGTACCGGGCGCTGGCACGGGCCGCCGCCACGGTCGTCGAGCGGCGCGAGCCGGAGGCCAACGACCTGGCCGCCGGGCTGTGGATGGCGGCAGGCGAGGACGTCCGGGCCGCCGAGCTGTACCTGCACGCCGGCCGGCAGGCCCGCCGCCGCGGCGCGCTGCAC
>JBKPCP010000030.1:0-36980 GCA_046727475.1 Actinomycetota bacterium
CCCCCCCCCCCCCCCCCCAACACCCCCCACGACACGTCGTCGGCAGCGTCAGATGTGTATAAGAGACAGGCCCCGACCCGCGCGGCGACGCCGACCGGGGCGACGGTCCCGGACCCGACGCTGCTGGCTGCACCGCCACCGCAGGCGGGCGATGCTGCTGCCGCCGAGACGACGCCGCTGCGCGGTGCATCGGCGCGTGTCGTCACCAACATGGAGTCGAGCCTCGACGTGCCAACGGCCACCAGCGTGCGCGCAGTGCCGGCGAAGCTCCTGGTCGACAACCGGATCGTCATCAACAACCATCTGGCCCGCTCACGTGGCGGCAAGGTGTCATTCACCCATGTCATCGGGTTCGCGCTCGTCAAGGCGCTGGCCCGGATGCCGGAGATGAACTACGCCTACGGCGAGACCGACGGCAAGCCGGTCCTGGTCAAGCCCGGCCATGTCAATCTCGGGCTCGCGATCGACATGAAGAAGAAGGACGGCACCCGCCAGCTGCTGGTACCTAGCATCAAGAAGGCCGAGACCCTCGACTTTGCCCAGTTCTGGTCCGCGTACGAGGACCTCGTCCGGCGTGCCCGGAGCGGCCAGCTCGGGGTCGACGACTTCGCCGGCACCACCATCACGCTGACGAATCCCGGCACGATCGGCACCGTCCACTCGGTCCCCCGGCTGATGAAGGGCCAGGGCACGATCATCGGCGTCGGCGCCATGGAGTACCCCGCCGAGTTCCAGGGCGCCGCTCCGGAGACGCTGGCCCGGCTCGGCATCTCGAAGGCCATGACGCTCACCAGCACGTACGACCACCGGGTCATCCAGGGCGCCCAGAGCGGCGACTTCCTGCGCATCGTCCACGGTCTCCTTCTCGGCGAGGAGGAGTTCTACGACGAGATCTTCCAGGCGCTGCGCATCCCGTACGAGCCGATCCGATGGGCCGCAGACGTCACGGCCAGCCACGAGGACGAGGTCGGCAAGCAGGCCAGGGTTCTCGAGCTGATCCACGCGTACCGGGTCCGCGGTCACCTGATGGCCGACACCGACCCTCTGGAGTACAAGCAGCGCAGCCATCCCGACCTCGACGTCACGACCCACGGGCTCACCTTGTGGGATCTCGACCGGGAGTTCGCCACCGGATCCTTCGGTGGCGGCAAGCGTTTCATGCTGCTACGCGACATCCTCGGCGTGCTCCGCAACGCCTACTGCCGCACCGTCGGCATCGAGTACATGCACATCCAGGAGCCTGAGCAGCGGCGTTGGATCCAGGAACGCGTCGAAAAGCCCGGCGATCGGATGAACCGTGACGACCAGATGCGGATCCTGCTCAAGCTCAACCAGGCCGAGGCATTCGAGACGTTTCTGCAGACCAAGTACGTCGGGCAGAAGCGCTTCTCGCTCGAGGGCGGCGAGTCGATGATCCCGATCCTCGACGAGATCTGCGAGGCCGCCGCCGAGGAGGAGCTCGACGAGGTCTGCGTCGGCATGGCACACCGTGGCCGGCTGAACGTGCTGGCCAACATCGTCGGCAAGAGCTACGGCCAGATCTTCCGCGAATTCGAGGGCAACATCGACCCGCGGACCGTTCAGGGCTCGGGCGACGTCAAGTACCACCTCGGAGCCGATGGCGAGTTCGTGGGCAAGGACGGCGAGCGGATCAAGGTCTCCCTCACCGCCAACCCGAGCCACCTCGAGGCGGTCAACCCCGTCCTCGAGGGCATCGCACGGGCCAAGCAGGACATCCTGGACCGGGGCGAGGAGTTCCCGGTGCTGCCGATCCTGGTCCACGGCGACGCCGCCTTCGCCGGCCAGGGCGTGGTGGCCGAGACACTCAACCTCTCCCAGCTGCGTGGCTACCGCACCGGCGGGACGATCCACGTGGTCGTCAACAACCAGGTCGGCTTCACCACGTCCCCGGAGCAATCCCGTTCGTCGATGTACTGCACCGACGTGGCCAGAATGGTGCAAGCGCCGATCTTCCACGTCAACGGCGACGACCCCGAGGCATGCACCCGGGTGGCGCGCCTGGCGTTCGAGTTCCGGCAGGAGTTCCGCAAGGACGTCGTCATCGACCTGGTCTGCTACCGGCGGCGCGGCCACAACGAGGGCGACGACCCCTCGTATACGCAGCCGTTGATGTATGACCTGATCGAGCAGAAGCGCTCCGTGCGGAAGCTCTACACCGAGGCGCTGATCGGCCGCGGCGACATCTCCGTCGAAGAGGCCGAGCAGGCACTGCGGGACTACCAGCAACAGCTCGAGCGGGTGTTCGCCGAGACCCGTGAGACCGAGGGCCAACCGCGGACTCCGATGACGGTGCCGTCCTACCCGGACAAGCCGGAGCCGACCGGCAAACCGGTCACCGCGGTCAGTGAGGAGACGCTCAAGCGGATCGGCGACGCGCACCTGAGCCTGCCCGAGGGATTCACCGTCCACCCGAAGGTGCTGCCGCAGTTGCAGCGGCGGGCAGCGATGTTCACCGAGGGCGGCATGGACTGGGGCACGGCCGAGATCGCGGCGTTCGGTTCCCTGCTGCTCGACGGCCGGCCGATCCGGCTGGCGGGCCAGGACACACGGCGCGGCACATTCGTGCAGCGATTCGCCGCCATCGTCGATCGCGTGACGGGCGAGTCGTACGTGCCGCTGCAGAACCTGGACTCCCAGCAGGCAAAGTTCTACGTCTACGACTCGCTGCTCTCGGAGTTCGCCGCCATGGGCTTCGAGTACGGCTACTCGGTCGCCCGATCCGATGCGCTGGTGCTGTGGGAAGCGCAATTCGGCGACTTCGCCAACGGCGCCCAGGTCATCATCGACGAGTTCATCGTCGCCGGGGAACCGAAGTGGAACCAGCGCTGCGGAGTCGTGCTTCTGCTTCCCCACGGCTACGAGGGCCAGGGGCCCGACCACTCCTCCGGACGGATCGAACGCTTCCTCACCATGGCCGGCGACGACGCCTTCCGGGTTGCTCAGCCGTCCACTCCGGCCTCGTACTTCCACCTGCTCCGCCTGCACACGCTGCGCGCGGACCACAGGCCGCTGATCGTCTTCACGCCGAAGTCGATGCTCCGCAACAAGAACGCCGTCTCTGCACCGGCCGATCTCACCGGTGAGACGACGTTCCAGCCGGTGATCTCCGACACCGAGGTCGACGAGTCCCGGGTAGACCGGGTGCTGCTCTGCTCGGGCAAGATCGTGTGGGACCTGCGCGCCGAGCGGACCAAGCGCTCGGACGACCACACCGCGATCGTGCCGGTCGAGCAGCTCTACCCGTTGCCCGCCGACGAGATCGTGGCCGAGGTCGGCCGGTTCGCCGGCGCGAAACAGGTCCGCTGGGTCCAGGACGAGCCGTACAACATGGGTGCCTGGCCGTTCGTCGCGCTGCACCTGGCGCCACAGCTCTCCGGCGTGGAGCTGACCGGTGTCACCCGGCCGGCGGGCTCGGCCCCGTCGGTCGGCTCGCATGCCCGGCACGTCGAGCAGCAGCGTCAGCTGGTGGACGACTCCTTCGCATAGGTCTCACGGAGGGCGTAGTTGTACTTCACCGACCGCGGAATCGAAGAGCTCGAGGACAGGCGCGGCGACGACACGGTGACCCTGGCCTGGGTTGCCGAGCGGCTGCGTGACTTCGTCGACCTCAACCCCGAGTTCGAGACGCCGGTCGAGCGGCTGGCCACGTGGCTCGCCCGCCTCGACGACGACTGAACCGGCATGATCAGAGCCGTTCATCCGGCACGATGGCCTCCGTGCGGGATGTGCGGGTGTGCGTGTTCGGCGACTCCTTCGTCGCCGGGGTGGGCGATCCCAAGGCGCTCGGGTGGGTCGGGCGAGTTGTCGCCCGCACGCCGTCGTCCACCGGAGTAGACCTCACGGTGTACCAGCTCGGCGTGCGCGGCGAGTCGGTCGAGGACGTCGTCGTGCGGATGCCCACGGAGAGCGCGCCGCGGTTCGCCCGGGGGGACGAGCACGGCGTCGTCGTCTCGGTCGGGGTCGCCGACGCACATGCCCGCATTCCGGCAGTGCGCTCTGCCGCCACCCTGGAGTTCGGTCTCGGGTCCACGGAAGTGCGGCGTCTGGTGGTCGGCCCGCCGCCGGTTGGCTCCCCTGAGGTACGGGCGCGAATCGCGGACCTCGACGTGGCGTTCGAGGAGGTCTGTGTCCGGTTGGCTGTGCCGTACGTGTCGACCCACCGGCCGCTCGCCGACCACCGTCCGTGGTTGGAGCAGGCGTTCATCGACGGACTGCACCCCGGGCAGGCCGGCTACGGCATGCTCGCCTACGTGGTGCTGCACGGCGGCTGGTACGACTGGCTCGGTGTCGAGGCTCCGGTGATCCGCGATCGAACCCGCCGCGGCGACACAGGGTCAGGAGGGGTTTGACCCCTCGATCGCCCGGGCGATGACGTCGCGCAGGTCTCACGGCGCAGTGAACACGACCTTGCCGAACACGTCGCCTCGCTCGAGGGCGGCGAACCCGTCCCTGGCCCGGTCGAGTGGCATGACCCGGTCGATGACGGGCCGGACACCGCTGTACTCGCAGAACCGGAGCAGCTGGGCCAGCTCGGCCCGCGAGCCCATGGTCGAACCCAGCACGCGAAGCTGGAGGTAGTACACGCGGCTGAGCTCGGTCTCGGCAGTGCGCCCGGACGTGGCGCCGGACACCACCAGAGTCCCGCCGGGCCGCAGTGACCTGATCGAGTGCTTCCAGGTTGCCGCGCCGACCGTCTCCATGACGGCGTCGACACGTTCGGGAAGGCGTGCCCCGGACTCGAAGACCTCGGCGGCGCCGAGATCCAGCGCACGGGAACCGTTGTCCGGGTCACGCGTCGTGACCCACATCCGGGCGCCGGCGGCCGCACCGAGTGCCACGAGAGCCGTTGCCACGCCGCCACTCGCACCCTGCACCAGGACCGTCGAACCCGGAGCGACGTGGGCCTGGGTGAACAACATCCGGTACGCGGTGAGCCAGGCGGTCGGTAGGCAGGCCGCCTCCTCGAACGACAGGCCGGCCGGCTTGGGCAGCAGGTTTCGGCGCGGCACCGCCACGCGCTCGGCGAGCGTGCCCGGGTGGAGCTCCGAGAGGAGCGTTCGCTTCGGATCGAGCGTCTCGTCGCCCATCCAGGCAACCGACGGAATGACGGAATGGATCACGACCTCGTCGCCGTACTCGTCGACACCGGCCGCGTCGCAGCCGAGGATCATCGGGAGCTGGTCGGGCTTCAGGCCCACGCCTCGTAGCGACCAGAGGTCGTGCCGATTGAGGGCGCTGGTCCGCACCGTCACGACGGTCCAGCCGTCTGGCACCTCGGGTTCGGGCCGGTCACCGAGCGCGAGGCCGGTCAACGGATCGTCGGCGTCGATGCGCTCGGCGTAGACGGCGAACATTCCACGACCCTAGTGCCAGTCTTGTCAGGAACCTGTTCGCCGTTGTCATGCTCCGCCGGCCCTGAGCAGCGAGTCGGTTGCGACGCTGCCGCTCGAGGAGGAACCCGCCATGCACCGCCTCGTCACGTCTGCGCTCGCCACTCTGACCGCCGGGTGCGTGCTCCTGGCCGGCGCCGGCTGCTCGTCCGACACGGCCTCGAGGCTGGCGGAGTCCAGCGAGAGCCCGTCGGATCCGTCGCCGTCGAAGCCGGCTGGAACGGCCGAACCGGACGGCGACGCCGAGATCGGCACGTCCAACCAGGCGCAGGCCTACATCGAGGCCCTCACCGGGTTCGAGCCGATGCCGCTGCCGGCTTCCGTCGAGGAGGAGGCGTCGTCGTTCTTCGACACCGACCCAGCACTCAGGGAGGCTGCTCGCGGCTACGCCATGATGTCGGCGACGAGTCCGAGCGGCGAGCCGGCCGGCGTGATCCTGGTCATCGACATCGAACCCAGCTTCGCCGCCCTACCGGGCATCGACCAGGGCTTTGCGGAGGGGATCGGCGAGAGTGCCGGCACCGAGCCGGTGCCCGTCACGATCGCCGGCACGGACGCCTATCAGATCGACTCGCCAGACCTCATCGGCATCGCCTGGCTCGACGACAACCTGTTCGGCCTTGTCGTCGGCGACGACCTCGCCGTGCTGACCGAGCTGGCCCGGGCGCTGATCATCGCGAACGGCTGACGTGGTCACTTGCCGGCTTCCCGCCGCCGTAGCCGTCCAGGCCGGGGCCATACTCGGCCCAGGGCGACGGCCACGACGGCGTCCCGCCCAACGGCCCCGACCTGCCAGGAGTCCACACCCTCACGCGGGTTGTCCCGCTCGATCCACCAGCCCTCGGCGTCCTTCCAGCCGATCCGCTTGACCGACAACCCCGGCCGACCGGGCAGGCGCACGACGGCGATCCGTCCCGGCCTGGGCTGTACGCCGTACCGCACCAGGAGCCGGTCACCTTCGCGCAGCGTGGGCTCCATCGACCGCCCGCGCACGACGGCGAGCCCGAAGCGCGGCACCGATGTGCCCCTTTCCGAAACGTCGCAGGTCCGGGAGTAGTGTCGCCCAGGTAAAACAGGCTCGACGTCATCAGACCCACACGGAGGGACACCAAGGATGCTCGCGCGTCTGCTCGCTCGCACCATCGTGGTCGACGCACATTGCGACCTGCCCTGCGGCGTCTACGACCCGGCCCAGGCCAGGATCGAGGCGCAGTCGGTCAAGGCGATCTGCGAGAAATACGCCGACAACGACGACCCGGACTTCCGCACCCGAGCACTGATCATCAAGGAACAGCGGGCGGACCTCGTCAAGCACCACCTTTGGGTGCTGTGGACCGACTACTTCAAGCCGCCGCACTTCGAGAAGTACCCGCAGCTTCACCAGCTCTTCAACGAAGCGACCAAGCTCGCGGGAGGGGGCCCCGGTGGCTCCAAGTCCTCTACCGATCCAGCGGTCGCCGACCAACTGCTGGCCAAGATCGACGAGATAGCCGAGATCTTTGCCGAGACGAAGGCCGCCTGACCCAGGCTCGAGCGCGTCGAACTCGGGGCAGAGGCACCACCGCTGGGGCGCCGTGGTGCCTCTGCACTCACGTTAGGCCCAAGGAGTGCAGTGACCGAGACCCATAATGCGGCCCGCGACCACGTCGAACTGCGCGTGCCGGCCTCCAGTGCGTATCTCGCGGTGCTCCGGACCGCGGCCGCCGGCCTGGCAGCCAGGCTCGACTTCACCCTCGACGACATCGAGGACCTGCGGATTGCCGTCGACGAGGCCTGCGCGCTTCTGTTGCCCCTGGTGGAGGGCGACGGGCAACTCACCTGCCGGTTCGACTTGGCCCCCGACCTGTTGCAGGTCGCCGTCTCGGTCCCGTCGGCGTCGACCGAGCCGCCCAGTCACGACAGCTTTGCGTGGACCGTTCTGACCGCGCTCGCCGGCGAGGTCGACGCGGCGGTGAACGACGGCAAGCTGACGCTGGTCCTGCGTAAGCACCGGGTGGTGAGCAGCGGGTGAACACCACCGGCATGGGCGTGGATCGGCAGCAGAGCCGTGAGCTGCTCGACCTGCTCTCGGGTCTTCCCTCCGGTGATCCGCGCCGTGAGGACACCCGCAACACGCTGGTGACCCTGCACCAGCCCTTGGTCGAGCACCTAGCCCGACGCTTCCGCAATCGCGGCGAGCCCTACGACGATCTCGTGCAAGTCGCGACGATCGGCCTGATCAAGGCGATCGACCGGTACGACCCCGATCGGGGTGTCGAGTTCTCGACCTACGCCACGCCCACGATTGTCGGCGAGATCAAGCGATGGTTCCGCGACAAGGGCTGGGCCGTGCGCGTGCCGCGGCGCCTTCAGGAGCTCCGCCTCGCGATCGGATCCGCCACCGGAACGCTCACCCAGGAGCTTGGACGGTCCCCGACCGTCGCCGAGCTCGCGGAGCGGCTCGCAGCAAGCGAGGACGACGTCCTCGAAGGGCTCGAGTCCGCCAACGCCTACAGCACTCTGTCGCTTGACGCTCCCGACAACTCCGAGGTCGACGGGCCTTCGGTGCTCGACTTGTTGGGAAGCGAGGACAGTGCCCTCGAGGGCGTCGAGAACCGCGAGGCGCTCAAGCCGCTGTTGTCACGGCTCCCCGATCGCGAGCGCCGTATCCTGCTTCTCCGGTTCTTCGCCGGGATGACCCAGTCCCAGATCGCGGCCGAGGTCGGGATCTCCCAGATGCACGTGTCACGGCTGCTGGCCCGCACGCTGGCACGGTTGCGAACGGGCCTGCTCGCCGACGAGAGCTGAGGCCCTCCGGTGGGCCTTCGATGGCCTGGATACCCTGACCGGCATGCGCGCCCTCGTCGTCGTCAACCACCAGGCCACGACGACCTCACCGCGTACCCGCGACGTCCTGCTCGCCGCCCTGCGGCACGACCTGAAGGTCGACGTTGCCGAGACCAGCCATCGCGGCCACGCGGTCGAGCTGGGGCGGCAGGCTCGCGGTGACGGCCTTGACCTGGTCATCGCGGTGGGTGGCGACGGCACGGTCAACGAGGTCGTCAACGGCCTGCTCGGCGACGCCACCGGGCCTGACGTCCCCGACCTTGCCGTCGTTCCGGGAGGCAGCACCAACGTGCTGGCCCGGAACCTCGGTATCCCGGAGGACCCGATCGAAGCGACCGGGCAACTGCTCGACGCCGTGCGCGCGGGAAGGCGACGCCCGCTCGGCCTGGGCCGCCTCGACGAGCGGTGGTTCACCTTCTGCGCCGGTGTCGGGTACGACGCCGACGTCATCCGGGTCGTGGAGGAACGCCGGGCCGACGGCCAACGCTCGAGCCTCCCCCTGTACGCCCGGATCGCCATCCAGCGGTACTTCGCCCAGCCGGACCGCCGGCGCGGTGGCCCGATCACGCTCGAGCGTGACGGAGCCGATCCGGTGCCGGGCATCGCGCTGGCCGTCATCACCAACTGTGCACCGTGGACCTACCTGGGGGGCCGGCCCCTCAACCCGACGCCACAAGCCAGCTTCGACGCGGGACTCGACCTCTTCGCGCTGACCAGGCTTCCGGTAGCCGGCACCCTGCTGCACCTCGCGCAGATCATGCGTGCGAACGACCGTGGGCCGCGTGGCCGCGACGTCGTCCTCCTGCACGACCAACTCGAGTTCGTGCTCAGCTCATCCCGACCGGTGCCCTTCCAGGTCGACGGCGACTTCCTGGGCGAGCGCAGTCGCATGGTTTTTCGCTCGTACCCCGCGGCGCTGCACCTGGTGCTGTGATCCTGCCCGGTATCACCCGATTTGCCCGGCCCGTGTGACGCAGCAGACGGCAAATGGGCTGAAACGGTCGCCACATCTCCCTTGTGAACGGGTCACAGGTTTGTCACCCTTGTGCTGCCGCGCGGTCATGTGGAAACAAGGACAGCGCGGTCGGAACCACGTGCTCCCCGTCGACGTTGTCGGATTGCGGTGCACGTGGATTCGTGAACGATTTCACGTGATGCACCGCATCGCCGATCGGCCATCCCGGTTGGCGATGCCACTGGTACGAGGAGCTGTGAGACTCATGGACTGGCGCCACCGTGCCGCCTGTCGTGACGAGGACCCTGAACTGTTCTTCCCGATCGGCAATACCGGCCCGGCATTGCTGCAGATCGAGGAGGCGAAGGCGGTCTGCCGTCGTTGCGACGTCCGCGAGGCCTGCCTGCAGTGGGCCTTGGAGAGCGGCCAGGACGCCGGTGTCTGGGGCGGGTTGTCCGAGGACGAGCGACGCGCGCTCAAGCGTCGGAACGCCCGGGCCCGCGCACGCGCCTACTAGCCCTCACTGGGTCGTGGTCCCCGCCGCCAGACCTGCCCGACGTTGGTCACCGCGAGTAGGGACATCGAGCACGACACGGGTTCCTCCTCCTGGCCGGCGGCCAACGTCAAGAGTCCCGCCGAGTTCGCCGACCACCAGGGTGCGCACGATCTGCAGACCGAGCCGGCCCGACAGCTCCGGGTCGAAGTCCACGGGCAGGCCGCGGCCGTCGTCCTCCACGACGACCCGAAGTCGGCCGGCGCGCCGGTCGGCTCTGAGCTCGACGCAGCCCGGTCGTTCCCCGAGCCCGTGTTCGACGGCGTTCTGAAGCAGCTCGGTGAGGGCCATGGCGAGCGGCGTCGCCACCGCGGCGTCGAGCACACCGAAGGCTCCGATCCGCTGCGCACGAACGCTCGGCTCGGCCGTCGCCACCTCTGCCACCATTGCCAGCAACCGGTCCGCCACGCCGTCGAAGTCGACCGTGTCATCGACGGTCTGGGACAGGGTGTCGTGCACGATGGCGATCGTCCCCACGCGCCGGACGGCCTCCTCGAGCGCAGCCTGACCCTCCGTGGCTCCGATCCGGCGGGCCTGCATGCGTAGCAGCGCCGCCACCGTCTGCAGGTTGTTCTTCACCCGGTGGTGGATCTCCCGGATGGTTGCGTCCTTGGTGATCAGCTCCCGCTCTCGGCCGCGCACCTCGGTGACGTCGCGGCAGAGCACCAGAGCACCGACGTGTTCGCCACCGGGGTCCAACGGGATGGCCCGCAGCGTCATGAACGCGCCGTTGCCTTCGACCTCGGTACGCCGGTGGGCGCGGCCGCCGACCACGACCTCGAGCGCCTCGTCGACGGCGCCTTCGAGTGGCGCGAGCCGCGCGGTCACCTCGCCGAGCCGCTCGCCCACCAGGTCGGCCGTCAACCCGAGCCGGCGATACACCGACAGCGCGTTCGGGCTCGCGTAGGTAACGACGCCCGAGGCATCGAGGCGGATGAACCCGTCGCCGACGCGAGGGGCGCCACGGCGACCCACATCGGTTCCAGAGCTCGGGAAGCGTCCTTCGGCGACCATCTTCGCGAGCTGTCCCGCACACTCGAGGTAGGCGAGCTCCAGCCGGCTCGGGGTGCGGACCGACATGAGATTCGTGTTGCGGGCAACGACCGCGAGAACGCGGTCGTGCCGGCGGACCGGGATCGCCTCGACCCGCACCGGTACGTCGTCCCACCACTCCGGGTCGCCGTCGCGGCGGATGATGCCCTCGTCCAAGGCCGCATCGACGAGCGGTCGCCTGCCACGCCGCAACAGCGATCCGACGAGGTCCTCGACGTACGCGGTCGGACCGGTCGTCGGCCGCATCTGAGCCGCCGCCCAGAACCCGTCGCCGGCCCGGTCCGGCACCCACAGCACGAGGTCGGCGAACGACAGGTCGGCAAGGAGCTGCCAGTCGGCGACCAGGGCATGCAGCCATTCCAGGTCGGCTTCGGAGAGGTCGGTGTGCTGACGGACGACGTCATTGAGCGACGGCACATTCGCGAGCCTAGCCACGCGGCCACACGGACCCGTTTGGCGCACCCGTGGAGGCATCCGGGCACGCCCTCTGCCAAGATGCGCGGGTGCGGTTGTCGTACTGGGAGCGGGTCGTTGCCGACGGCTACCGGGTCCCACACGGAGCGGCCCTCGACGACCTGACCACCGACCTGGTCAAGATGCTCGGCGATGGCGACCCGCGGGTCCGCGACGACATCGCGTATTCGGTTCTGTCCACCTGGGTGTCCGAGGGCGTCTACGACGAACTGCTCGCCGGACTCGGCGACGGCCTCGTGCTCGGGCTGCGCGTCGGGCTCGGCGAGGACGGCACTGACACCGTCCTGCGCCGGTCGTTCTCGGCCGTCGGGCTCGCCGCCGTGATCGCGCGGGACAACGCCGTCCACACCCTTCACCCGACGACGGTCCTGACCTGGGCGGACCGGTCGGTGGCCTGGTTCCTCGCGGAGCGCGACCTGCGTGGATGGGTTCCCGAGCGAGGCTGGGTGCACGCCGGCGCCCATGGCGCAGACCTGCTCGGCACACTGGCCGCCTCGCGGTATCTCGGCCCCGAGGAGCTCCGCGTGCTTCTCGACGTCATCGCCGAGCGGCTGCTGATCCCCACCGAGCACCGGTTCGCCGCGGGTGAGGACGACCGGCTGGCGTTCGCCACCATGTCACTCCTGCACCGCGACCTGGTGTCTGTCGACGAGCTCGAGTCGTGGCTGGACCGGGTGGCGGCGCTGTGGGCAGACCCGCTCACCCCCGGCGAGCGCGAGTCCGCGACCCGCACGAATGCGGTCGCCTACGCCCGGGCCCTGCACCTCCAGCTGCTGCTCGGTGTCACGGGAACGCCGGTGCAGGACTCCATGGCCATCCCGGCCGTCAATCCCGGCTGCCGCCCAGACCTGTTGATCGCGCTGCAACGCTCCCTGCGGTCCAGCGCTCCACTCATCCTCCGCCGCGCCTAGCGCACGGTAGGTTCGGCCGCGTGACTACTTCGCGCCGCAACAACTCCGAGCCCTACCGCCTCGAGGGCCATGCGGGCGACCATGCGGGAGCCGTCTTCGCGAACCACGGCGTGGACACGATGTGGACGCTGTCGGGCGCTCACGTCTTCCCGCTCTACGATGCCGCGGTCCGGCGGAACCCGCCGATGCGCATCGTCGACGTGCGACACGAGCAGACGGCGGTGTTCGGTGCGGAGGCGACGGCGAAGCTCACCCGCCGACCGGGGCTCGCGGTGCTGACCGCCGGACCCGGCATCACGAACGGCGTCAGCGGGATCGCGCAGGCCTACTTCAGTGGGGTGCCCCTGCTCGCCATCGGCGGCCGAGCCCCGCAGTTCCGGTGGGGTGCCGGCGCGCTCCAGGAGCTCGACCACCCGCCGATCCTGGCCCCGGTCACCAAGCAATCCGTGACGGCGCACACGACGGCGGAGGTCGCCGGCGTCCTGGACCAGGCCCTGCGGGTCGCCGCCGCGTCGCACCGAGGGCCGGTGTTCGTCGACGTGCCCATGGACGAGCTCTATGGTCGCGCCGAGGTCGAGATCCCGGCTGCTGCGGACCGCGACCGTCTTCGGCCCGATCCGGACGAGCTCGATGCCATCGCCGCGCTTCTCGCGCGAGCCGAACGGCCCGTCCTCGTCCTCGGCTCCGACACCTGGATGGACGGTGCCGAGACCTCCGCCCTGCGGTTCTCCGAGGAGGCTGCGGTCCCGGTCGTCGCCAACGGGATGGGTCGCGGCATCCTTCCGCGCGGGCACCGCCTGCTGGTCAATCGGGCGCGCTCGGCCGCCTTCGGACGCAGCGACCTCGTCGTCGTCGCGGGAACTCCGCTCGACTTCCGGCTCGGCTTCGGGGTCTTCGGCGGAGCCGACAGGGGCGACCCGGCCCGGGTCGTACACCTGGCGGACTCGCCCGGACAGGTCGCAATGCACGTTGAGCTCGCCGCGTCGGCAGCCGGTGATCTCGGGTTGCTCTTCGACGGCCTGCTCGAGGCATACGCCGCCCAGCCTGCCCGCACTTCGCACCAGGGCTGGGCATCCGAGCTGCGCGACGGGGTCGCCGCCGCGATCGACCGCGACGCGCACCTGCTCACGGCCGACGCCACCCCGATCCATCCGGCCCGCATCTACGGCGAGCTGCTGCCGTTGCTCGCGGAGGACGCGGTGGTGATCGGCGACGGCGGCGACTTCGTGTCCTGGGCCGGCAGGTTCGTCGAGCCGGGTCGCCCGGGCTGCTGGCTGGACCCGGGTCCGTTCGGCTGTTTGGGGGCCGGGGCCGGCGCTGCGGCGGCCGCCCGCCTGGCTCGTCCGTCCAGTCAGGTCATCCTGCTCTACGGCGACGGCGCCGCCGGCCTGTCGCTGATGGATGTCGACACGATGGTCCGCCACGAGCTGCCGGTGGTCATGGTCGTCGGCAACAACGGCGCCTGGGGCCTGGAGAAGCACCCGATGCGCTACCTCTACGGCCACGACGTCGCGACCGACCTGCGGCCCGAGACCGGCTACGACGCGGTCGTCCAAGCCCTCGGTGGCGCCGGGGAGACGGTCATTCGACCGGATGAGATCGGCCCGGCCCTACGTCGGGCCTTCGACGCGAACGTCCCCTACCTGGTCAACGTGCGCTGCGATCTGGAGGTCGCCTACCCCCGGTCGACGACCGGCATCTGACGCTTCCTCCCGGACGCGCCGGCGATGAACCCGGCGGCTGCCTACGATGATCGACGTGGGCCGCCGTGAGGATCACCGGATCGACCTTCGCGCGCTCCCGAGAGTGGAGTGGATTCGGTACCTGCGACGGAACTCCGGGCTGCCGGGCCCTCGAGCCAATCTGGAACTCGCACAGGCCGTAGCGGACGAGGGCGACGAGACGATGTTCGAAACGCTGCTCTCGTCCGACGAGGAGTACCTCGTCATGTGCGGCGCGATCGGACTCGGCCGATTGATGGTCGACGGCGCAGGCGCAGAACCCCAACTCCGGTTGCGGAGTCTCGCTGCCGACCGGCGGTGGCGCGTCCGCGAGGGCGTCGTAATGGCCCTGCAGCGCCTCGGCGACGCCGACAAGGCGGGTCTTCACGATCTCGTCTCACGCTGGGCGGCGGACCCAGACCCGCTGGTCCAGCGCGCCGCCGTGGCCGGCCTCTGCGAGCCTCGTCTCCTGCGGGAGCCGGCGGACGCGGCACGAGCCGTCGAGCTGTGCTCCAGGATCACGGACAACCTGGCGGCCCGGCCAGCGGACGAGCGCCGCAACGACGATGTGCGTGCGCTGCGCAAGGCCCTCGGCTACTGCTGGAGCGTTGCAGTCGCCGCGGACCCGTCGAACGGGCTGCCCGGGTTCCTCGCCCTGTCACAGTCGGGCGACCCGGACGTCGTCTGGATCGTCCGGGAAAACGCCACGAAGGCGCGGCTCAAGGCCGTCCTCCCCGACTAGTGGACGTCAGCTCGCGGTTGCCGGAACGCCGAGCGATAGGCCTGTGGTGTGGTGCCCAGGCGCTTGGCGAAGTGGTGACGCAGCACGCCGGCCGTGCCGAATCCGCACCGCGACGCCACGACCTCGATCGGATCATCGCCCTCCTCGAGCAGCTTCTGCGCGGCGGCAACACGGCGCGCCAGCAGCCAGTCGTACGGAGTGGTGCCGGTCTCGGCCCGGAACCTGCGGGCGAAGGTTCGCGGCGACATGTTCGAGAGCTTCGCCAGCGACTCGACCGTCATGTCCTCGTGCAGGCGCCCGGCCATGTAGTCGAGGACACCGGACAGCGTCTGCACCTCCGCGGGCCGGATCGGCGCCTCGACGAACTGGGCCTGACCACCCTCGCGATGGGGCGGCACGACCATCCGTCGGGCGATCGTCGTCGCCACCGCGGCCCCGTGCTCGCTCCGCCAGATGTGCAAGCACGCGTCGATACCGGCGGCCGTGCCGGCGCTGGTGATGACCGGGCCGTCGTCGACGTAGAGCACATTGCAGTCGACCTTCGCCAGTGGGTAGCGGGCGGCGAGCTCATCCGAATAGCGCCAGTGCGTGGTGCACTTGCGCCCGTCAAGCAGCCCGGCGGCGGCGAGGACGAAGGCGCCGGTACACACCGAGAGCACCCGCGCGCCCCGGTCGACTGCAGCCCGCAGCTCGGCCAGCACCGCCTCGGGGTATTCCCCGTCGTGTGGCATCGCGGGGACCCCGATCAGGTCGGCCTCGGCCAACCGCTCGAGACCCTCCTCGACGACGACCGTGAAACCCATCGCCGTCTGCACCGGACCCGGCTTGACGCCGCACACGGCGAAGTCGAGGTGGGGCAGGCCCTGGTCCGAACGGTCGACACCGAAGGCCTCGCACAGGACGCCGAGCTCGAAGGGCGCGACACCGTCGAGAGCGATCACTGCAACGTTTCGGAGCATCCACCCAGTGTGGCACAGACCTGGCAGGATGTCGATGAACTACGGCAGTCCTGCCACTGTTGGCAGGAAGTCGACGATGGCAGACTTCCAGTCATGACAACCATCTTGATCACAGCACTCATCGTCAGCCTGCTCATCGCCGGTGCCATCGAGCTCAGCCACTGGCTGGGGGATGACGGCGGGCCGCGCCACAACCCGCTTCCCCGCGCGGAGGACGGCTGGTCCGCCAAGCTGCCCACCCGTCCCTACGCCCTGCGCTGAGTGTCGTCGCCACCGACTAGCGTGCCGGTGGTGAATCGGCACAGCTCCATGGTCGTTCGACCGGCACGGGCACACGAGGTGGCCGACGCCGGGGCCGTGACCGAGGCGGCGTACCGGGCTGCGGGCCTCGCGGTCGGCGGCTACGCCGACGTCCTGCGCGACGCCGGCCGCCGTGCCGACGAGGCCGAGCTGCTGGTCGCAGTCGACGCCGGCGGCGCCGTCCTCGGCAGCGTTACCTTCTGCCCGGCCGGGAGCCCGTGGCGGGACCTGGCGCGCGACGACGAGGCAGAGGTCCGAATGCTCGCCGTCCGGCCGGATGCTCAACGCCTCGGGGTCGGGCGCGCGTTGACCGAGGCGTGCGTCGACCGCGCCCGCGAACTGGGGTTCAGGGCGCTCGTGCTCTCCACACCGTCGGTAGCTCCGGCGCCGCAGCGGCTCTACGAAGGCATCGGTTTCGTCAGAGATCCGGCCCGCGACTGGTCCCCGGTGCCGGGCGTCGAGCTGGTCGTGTACGTCCTGTTGTTGGACTGAACCTGGGATTGGGCATCGTCGTCGGCGTAGCGTGAAGAGGCTGACCGTCGACAGAAGCGAGCCACATGCAGGTGTCCCGCAATGCCGCACTCACCGTGGCAGCCATCGCCACCTCCTGCGCCGTCGTCGCTGGTGTCCTGGGAATGAGCAGCGTCGGTTCGGACTTTTCGGCCACTGCGGAAGTCAAGGAGCACATGGCGGCCACCCTGGCTGAGCAGCCGAGCTCGGAGCCCGAGCAACGCCCGCGGCCGGTTCCGGTGCACGCTCGGCTCCTGCCCAACCTGCGTAGCCTGCCTCCCGAGGATCTCTCGATCGAGGTCGTCGAGGGAGGAGTTCGGCGGCTGAGGTTCGCCTCGATCATCGCGAACACCGGATTCGGCCCGGTCGAGACGTTGCCCGACGGCCAGCGGCCTTGCCGCGCGGGACAGCGCCACGCGTCGCAGGTGCTGTATCACGACGCCAACGGCAACGGCCGGTACGACCGCACCGTGGATGTCGGGACCAGCATCCGGCCGGCTGGCTGCATGCTCTTCCACCCCACGCACGACCACTGGCACTTCGACGCCGCCGCGAACTACACGCTGACCCGTACGAGCTCGATGACGCCGCTCACCGCCGCGGAGAAGGTCAGCTTCTGCTGGCGGGACAACCGTGAGGTGCCGTCCGAGGGAGGTCTCCGGATCACCGCGTACTACGGCGACTGCGAGCAGGACACGGTGCAGGGCATCGGCCCGGGCTGGGCCGACGTGTACCGGGCGACCCTTCCCGACCAACACCTCGACCTGCCAGTCGACCTCGCCGACGGTGTCTATTGCCTGCGCAACCGGGCGGACCCGCTCGAGCTGCTGCTCGAGACCGACGATGACGACAACGCCGCCGCGTTGGCGATCCGGATCGCCGGAGCCTCCGTCGCCGAGGTGACCGGGGCCAGCTGCGCCTGACCCGCCGTTGCACGCCTACCGGACTCCGGCGCGCTCCAGAAAGCGGGCCCGGTCCACGACGACACGGGTGATCCGCCCGTGAGCGACGACCGAGCCGTCCGGGTGCTGGGCGGCGACATCGAACCGCAGGAGCCGTCCGTCCACAGCCATGAGCTCCGCACGAACCGTCACCCGGGTGCCGACCGGGCTGGCTGCAAGGTGCTCGAGCTCGATCCGGCTGCCCACGGTGGTCTGGCCGTCTTCCAACGCCCGGCCTACGGCCGCGACCGTTGCCGCCTCGGCGAGGGCGAGCAGCCGCGGGGTCGCCAGCACGGCGACGTCGCCCGATCCCATGGCAGCAGCGGTGTCGCCGTCGCCGACCAGGTGGACGAGCTCCGAACCGGCACCGGGCGCTAGGCGGGTCACGCGACGACCACCATGACATCGCCCTCCTGGACGACGTCACCGGGCTGGACCTTGACCTCCGTCACGGTGCCTCCGGCCTCACAAAGCACCGGGATCTCCATCTTCATCGACTCGAGGACGAGCAGCGTTTCGCCGGGCTCGACGACGTCGCCTTCGGCGACCGCGACGGCGAAGACATTGGCCACCATCTCGGCGTAGATGTGCTCGGCCACGTCAGGCTCTCCTCGTCGTCACGGACTCGCCGCCGCCCGCGGCGCCGCCCTGCATTCCACCACGGCGTGGCGTGACCACCGGCGCAGGGTCATCGGGAGACGATGGGACCGTGGCGCTCGTGCTCCTGGCACTGGCTGGCGGCGTGATGGTCGGGTTCGCCCGTGGTGGCGGCCTGGCCGGGATCTTCCAGCTGCCGCTGCGCCGCCACCGCTTGCTGCTCACGGCACTCGGCCTGTACGTGCTCGGGGTGCTCGGCGGCTGGGCCTGGGAGCCGCTGCTGTCGATTCTGGCCGCGCTTGCCTGGCTCACCATTGCGCTCTACGCCTGGGTGAACCGGCGGGTCCACGGTGCGGCGCTCGTGGCGGCCGGGCTGGCGGCCAACGGCCTTGTCCTCCTTCTCAACGGCGCCGTACCCGTGTCGCACTCTGCTGCTACGGACGCGGGCGTCGACCCGATAGCGGTCGTCGACACGGCTGGCCACGAGGCGAGCGGTCCGGACACGCTCCTGCCGTGGCTGGGCAAGACCGTGCCGGTCGCGTTTCCGCCCCACCCCGAGGTCGTCAGCCCAGGTGACGTGGCTGTCGCCGCCGGGCTGGCCGTCATGGTCGGCCTGGGCATGGTTCACACGGTGCGACGGGCCGCCGTCGGGGACGACGCGGCCACGGCGGCGGAGCATGAGACCATGGAGGCCGACCCGGAGCCGCGACGCTCCGTCGTGTACTGACCTGCCGGACGAGAAGCCGGACGCCTCGACGAAGGAGACCGACCGACATGGGCCGAGCAGCCCGCAAGCGGAAGGCGCGCAAGCGCAAGGGCGCCAACCACGGCAAGCGCCCCAATTCCTGAACGACAAGGCCCTCCGGCCACCAGGCCGGAGGGCATCTCGAGTGCTCGGCTCAGTACTCGGTGATCTCGACCCTGATCTCCTGGATGCGGGTCAGGACCCGTTGGCGCAGCTCGTCGGGTGCGTGTTCGCACGCGCAGGAGCGGGCAACCAGCTCCTTCACGACACGCTCGAGGTCGTACTTGCGCAGGCACGGCGCGCACTCGTCTAGATGTTGCTCCACGATCGCGTACGACGTGGGTGCGTCGCTCATCTCGTGATCGAGGAACACGTACACACGATCGAGGATCTCGGCACAGTCGGTGTCGTGCGGCTCGCCGCAGCTCATCCTCCGACCTCCTTCGCCACGGCCGGAACGAGCCCGCGCTCGCGGGCGTAGTCCTCGAGGAGGCCGCGCAACTGGCGGCGCCCACGGTGCAACCGGGACATCACGGTACCGATGGGCGTGCCCATGATCTCGGCGATGTCCTTGTAGGGGAAGCCCTCGACGTCAGCGAGGTAGACCGCGATCCGGAACTCCTCCGGAATCCGCTGGAGGGCTTCCTTCACGTCGGAGTCGGGCAGGTGCGCGAGCGCCTCGGCCTCGGCGGACACCAGGCCCGTCGAGGTGTGCGCCTCGGCGCGCGCCATCTGCCAGTCCTCGACCTCTTCAGCGGCGCTCTGCTGGGGCTCACGCTGCTTCTTGCGGTACGAGTTGATGAAGGTGTTGGTCAGGATCCGGTAAAGCCAGGCCTTGAGGTTCGTGCCCTCTCTGAACTGGTGGAACGAGCCGTAGGCCTTGGCGAACGTCTCCTGCACGAGATCCTCGGCGTCGCTGGCGTTGCGCGTCATGCGCAGCGCCGCCGAGTACAGCTGGTCGAGGAAGGGCAGCGCGTCGCGTTCAAACCGCTGCGCGCGCTGCTCGGTGGTCTCCTGCACGGCCATCGCCCGCGATGCTATCTGCGGGGAGGCAGCCGGGTTCGGCCACTCCACCCACCGGGACGCGCTGACCGGCTCAGCCTCGAGGCAGCCGGCGCTGGGCGTGGTCACCTGTTGGTCGTCCTTCGGTTGTCGGCGTCGTACGCGGTGGTCAACGCCGGGTGCCGGCCAGCACATTCCCGAGCCAGTCCCCGACGATCCGTACGATCCGGTCGAGCGTCGCGGACTGGTCAAGCGCCTTGGGAACCGCCATGCCATGGTCGGCATGAGCGACCGGCACGAGATCGAACGGGCCGTCCGGGAACTCCTCCGGCCGGCCGAACGTGTCGCGTTCGCCCTGCAGGACGAGCGTCGGGACACCGGAACCCACCAGCTCGTGGAGACGCGAGTGCTCGGGCTTGCCCGGGGGATGCAGTGGAAAGGCCAGCGAGACCACCGCCGGCGCACCCAACATGAGCGCCGTCCTGCACGCCACCCTGGCGCCCGCGCTGCGGCCGCCGACGACGAGCGGCCCCTCGATTGGTACGCCTTCAAGGGCAGCCACCCACGCCTCGTCCATGATCGGGGTACGCGGCGCCACCTTGCGCCCGGCCACCCGCCAGGGCGGCTCGATCCGGACGACGGTCACGCCACGTCGCGGCAGGCCCGCCGCGACGGCTGCGAGGTCACGTGCGCCGATGCCGCCGCCCGCGCCTGGGCCGAGCGCCAGCGTCGCCCAGGGCTCGCGCGCACGGTCCGTGATGAGGCGCGCATCGCCCATCGGTGTCCTGACGGTCCGCGCCATGGCTGGGCACCATAGCTGGCGGGGCGGCGGTACGCGTCAGGCCCGGTCGACCACCTCGGCGTGGCCGCTCTCCCGCGCGCAATGGGCGCAGCAGTACATCTCGGTACCGACCTCGACGCCGTGACCGAGGACGCGGCACCCGCAGTGATCGCATGTCGGGGCCATGCCATGCACGGCGCATTCGAAGCTGTCGAACGTAGCCGATTCTGCGCCTCGCGTGACCGTGAAGGCCTTGTCGTAGTCGTTGCCACAGGTCGCACAGATCGCCATCGGATCACCCTCCGCTCGTCGACGAGGGAACCCCTACCCGGCGCGGCACCAAGAGCAACCGGCCGACCGCTCAGAAAAGGGCCGGGTCCGATTCGTCGGGGGGCAGTGGCTGGACGAGCCCAGGCCCGTTGTTGTCGACCTTGTTGACATCGGTGGAGACCGGGTAAGCCTCGAGCAGGCCGGGAGCAGCGGGCACGAGCAGTCGGCGCAGGTCGTCGACATCGTCGGTCTCGGGGTCCAGCCAGGCGGCCCAGTCCTCCGGCTTGACGATCATCGGGGCGCGGTCGTGGATCTGGCCGATGTCGTCCTCCGCTGTCGTCGTCAGGATCACGGACGTCCACCGGAACGCCTGGGGGTCGTCGTCGTCCTTGATCTTGGGATCGCGCCAGATCTCGTACAAGCCGGCCATGGCCATCATGCCGCCGTCCCGCGGCCGGATGAAGAACGGCTGCTTTTTTCCCTTTGCCTCGCCGTACCACTCGTAGAACCCGTCGGCCGGGAGCAGGCAGCGGCGCAGGGCGAACGCGCGCCGGAACGCCGGCTTCTCATGTGCCGTCTCGACCCGCGCGTTGATAAGCCGACTGCCCATCGACAGGTCTTTCGCCCACGACGGCACCAGGCCCCACCGCAACACGGTCAGCCGCCTCTCGGGGCCGGCCTGCGGCTCGCTGCGGCGGCGCCGGGTCAGCACGGCGTAGACGTCCTTCGTCGGCGCGACGTTCCAGTCCGGCTCCAGGCGCTCGCGCACCTCGATCCGGTCGACGCCGAATTCCTCGGCCAGGTCGTCGACGCTGTGGCTCACCGCGTACCTGCCGCACATCGGGTCTAGCCTGCCACGTGGCACAGCACCGCTTTCAGGGGTTCGGGACGGCCGCATTCGTGGTAGGCAAGAGATATGAGCCTGGTTCGCTCCATCGCCCGCCCGATGCTTGCGTCGATCTTCGTCGTCCAGGGCTTCAACAAGCTTCGCAACCCTGACTCCGTTGCCGCCCGGGCGAAGCCCGTCGTGGACCGGCTGACACCGACGCTGGAGAAGTTCACACCACAGGTACCTACCGACGCGCGCGCGCTCGTGCGGATCAGCGGTGCGGTCGACCTGGGAGCCGGGGTCATGCTCGCCACCGGCACGTTCCCGCGCACCGCCTCGCTGGTCCTGGCCATGTCGCTGTTGCCGTCCACTGCGGTCGGTCATCCGTTCTGGGAGAGCGGCGATCCGGCGGAGAAGGCGAACCAGCGCGTCCACTTCCTCAAGAACATCGGGCTCGCGGGTGGACTCTTGGTGGCCAGCGTCGATACCGAGGGGCGGCCGGGCCTGGGCTGGCGAGCCCGAAGAGCCGCCGTCGACGCCCGTCGGGTCGCCAGGACGGCCAAGCGGGAGGCCAAGCTGACCGCCCGGGCGGCCCGGGCCGAGGTACGCAACAA
This sequence comes from Actinomycetota bacterium, assembly GCA_046727475.1. Lineage (GTDB taxonomy): Bacteria > Actinomycetota > Actinomycetes > Jiangellales > Jiangellaceae > DAIUDS01. The sequence continues at coordinate 22,195 of JBKPCP010000030.1, forward strand.
GGCGCACGACATCCTGCCCGGCTAGGACAGCAGCCGCCGGACCGCGCTTTCGACCGTGCCGTGCAGGAAGGGCCCGTCACCTGCCAAGTCACGCGCGGCACGCTCCAACGCCTTCTGCACTGTTGCGCCGGCGTCGTACATGTCGATCAGTCTCGGGTCGACGTACGCCGACCGGGCCACCGCCGGCGTATTCCCGAGATATTCCGCGACCTCCTGGTAGGCACGCGCCACGGCCCGCCTCCGCTTCGTGGGCGAGTCGGCGACCTCCCGTGAAACCGCCAGAGCCACAGCCATGAGCACGGTCGCGTGCCAGGTGCGGAAGTCCTTCGCCGACGCCTCGACGCCGATCACCTCCCGCAGGTAGTCGTTGATGTCTTCACTGCGGACGTCGCGCCAACCCCGGCCAGTGCGGTAGGCCAGCAGTTCGGGCTGGTCGTCCTTGCGCCGGAGCAGCCCGCGCACGACGGCGTGCAGGTCGTCGTCCACCAGTTGCTGGACCCGCTGCTTGCCACTCTTGGACGGGTAGTCGAAGACGACGGCGCCCGACCGGATCGTGACATGGTCGCGGCGGATAGTCGCCAGTCCGTACGAGCCGTACTCGTCCGCGTAGGCCTCCCCGCCGACCCGGAAGAAGCCGAGGTCGAGCATCCGGAAAGCCGCTGCGAGCACGCGTTCGCGTGGGTAGCCGGGCAGCGCCAGATGCTGCTCGACCACGCGGCGGGCGTCGGCAAGGCGCCGGGCAAATTGCAGGATGCGGTCGTGCTTGGCCCGGTCCCGTTGCTCCCGCCACGCGTCGTGGTAGCGGTACTGCCGGCGTCCGGCCGCGTCGGTCCCGATGGCCTGGATGTGGCCGTTCGGCAGCGGGCAGATCCAGACGTCGGTCCACGCCGGCGGCAGGACGAGCGCCCGGATGCGGGCGAGAACGTCTGGTTCGGTAACGCTTCGCCTGTCCGGCCAGTGGTAGGAGAAGCCGCGTCCCCGGCGCCGACGGACGATTCCCGGCCCGGCGCAGTCGACGCGGCGCAAACGTGGCATGGGCAGGCTGTACCCGGCCTGGAACGACCAGTCACCTCGTCGCCCTCGGCAGCGCCGTCGACCGAGGATACTTGCGGTCATGACCGACGGCAGATGGCCCGCGCCGGTCGCCTCGCATCCCGTCGACGCCGTCGTGGAGATACCCGGTTCGAAGTCGCTGACCAACCGCGGGCTCGTGCTCGCCGCACTCGCCGCCGCCCCCAGCGTGCTGCGGCGGCCGCTGCGGGCGCGCGACACACTGCTCATGGCCGGTGCCCTGCGGTCGCTTGGCGTGGTCATCGTCGACGACGGTGACGACTGGCACGTCCACCCCTCGACGCTGGGCGGCCCGGCCGAAGTCGACTGCGGCCTGGCCGGGACCGTCATGCGATTTCTGCCGCCGGTCGCTGCCCTGGCCACCGGTGTCGTTCGCTTCGACGGCGACCCTCGCGCTCGTGAGCGCCCGATGGGGGCGTTTCTGGCCGCCCTGCGCACGCTCGGAGTCGAGATCGACGACGGTGGGCGGGCTGCCCTGCCCTTCGCCATCGACGGCAAAGGCACGGTTGCCGGGGGGGACGTCACCGTCGACGCGTCGGCGTCGTCGCAGTTCGTCAGCGGCCTCCTGTTGGCCGGAGCCCGGTACGAGAAGGGGGTGACCGTCCGTCACGACGGCAAGGCCCTGCCGTCGCAGCCACACGTCGACATGACGGTGGCCATCCTGCGAGAAGCGGGCGTGGAGGTCGACGACAGCGAGGTCGACACCTGGCGCGTGGAACCGGGACCGATCCGCGGCCTGGACCTCGACGTCGAGCCGGATCTCTCCAGCGCGGCGCCCTTCCTCGCCGCTGCGCTGGTCGCAGGTGGCGCGGTTCGGGTCCCGGGCTGGCCCAGGTCGACCACCCAGGCTGGCGCGCGGCTGCCCGAGCTGCTCACGCTCATGGGTGGCGAGTGTCAACTCGGCCCCGGCGGCATCCTCGTGCGCGGCACCGGCCACCTGGACGGCATGGACGCGGACCTGCACGACGTGGGAGAGCTGACGCCCGTCCTGGCGGCCCTCGCGGCCCTCGCGGGTTCACCCTCACACCTATGGGGCGTGGCGCACCTGCGAGGTCACGAGACCGATCGGTTGGCCGCCCTGGCGTCGGAGCTCAACCGGCTGGGCGGCGACGTCGTCGCGACCGACGACGGCCTGGTGATCCGGCCCCGCCCCCTGCGTGGAGGCGTCTTCCGTACCTACGCGGACCACCGCATGGCGCAGGCCGGCGCCGTGCTCGGTCTGGCCGTGCCCGGCCTCGAGGTCGACGACGTAGTGACGACGGCCAAGACATTGCCCGACTTTCCCGCGATGTGGCTCCGGATGCTGGAGGACGGCGGATGATACGGGCGCAGCCGCGATGAGCGGCGACGGCCGGCGCCCCGCACGCTCCCGGGCGTACGACGAGAGCGACGTGCGGATCCGTCCAGGACGCGGGACGCGCCCGCGAAGCAAGGTGCGACCGATCCACGCCGACGCCGTACCGGGCGTCGTCATCGCCGTCGACCGTGGCCGCTACACGTGTCTGGCAGGCGACGACGAGCAGATGGTCACGGCGATGGGGGCGCGCGAACTCGGCCGCAAGGGCGTGGTCGTCGGCGACCGTGTCGGCATCGTGGGTGACGTCTCCGGCCGTGAGGGCAGCCTGGCCCGCATCGTCCGAGTCGAGGAACGTGCGACGGTTCTGCGGCGGACCGCGGACGACGACGATCCGGTCGAGCGGATCATCGTGGCCAACGCGGAACAGATGGTGATCGTCACGGCGCTGGCCGAGCCGCTCCCACGGCCCCGTCTGGTGGACCGCTGCCTGGTCGCGGCGTTCGACTCGGGACTCGCACCGTTGCTGTGCCTGACGAAGATCGACCTGGCCGATCCGTCCTCCCTACTCGCGGCGTATGCACCCCTGGGTGTGCCCGCCGTGGTGACCGGCCTGGGAACCGACCTCGAGCCGCTGCGCGAACTGCTGACGGACCGCTGGAGCGTCTTGGTCGGTCACTCCGGTGTGGGCAAGTCGACGCTGGTGAACGCACTCGTACCGGGCTCCGACCGCGCCATCGGCGAGGTCAACGTCGTGACCGGCCGCGGGCGCCACACGTCGACCAGCGCGGTCGCCTTGCGCCTGCCTGGCGGAGGCTGGGTCATCGACACCCCGGGCATCCGTTCGTTCGGGCTGGCTCATGTCGATCCGCGGCAACTCGTCCACGCATTCCCGGATCTCGACGCCCAGACGGCCGACTGCCCACGGGGCTGCACACACGGGTTCGGCGAACCCGAGTGCGCGCTCGACGACGCCGTGACCGAGGGCCACCTGGACAGTGCTCGGGTGGACTCGTTCCGTCGTCTGCTCACCAGCCGGGAGCGGCAGGCCGGAGACTGAACCGCCCGTGGAGCCCGCCGTCAGCCGGTCGGGTTCCAGACGGCTTGCGAACCGAGATGACCGGTCAGCACGACGAGGGTCAGAGCGGTGAGGGCGGCAACGCTGGCGAGCGCTGCGATGGCCAAGACCTGGCGGGAGGGCCGTCCCGACCGGTGCGCCATCATCACGACGAGGTCGAGGACGAGCATGGCGCCGACCGCCCATATGACACGCTCGCCCATCTGCTGGTGCTCGTTCACCTTCTCCGCCACCGGGCCGCCCAGGCCGAGCGAGTCCTCGAGATTCCCCCCGGCCCGTGTCGCCACCGGTACCAACGCGAACGACAGGGCCGACGCAGCGACGACGAGCCAGCCGTACGCTCCTCGCCAGCGGGGTACAAGCGTGATCAGAACGGTTCCGAGTGCGGCCAGCGGAACGAGAACGACGACCGCGTGGACGACCAACGGATGAAGTGGAATACCGACGACGGTCTCAGGCACGGCAACTCCTCCACACGGCGGACGCGGGGCCGGAGAGCCCGCGCGGGGAAAGACCGCGCTCATCCTTACCCACGTGTGAACGGCGCGCGCGGTTCGACGCGCTAGGTTGCCGGTCGTGGCATACGACGACGACCTCCGGTTCGCGCACGTCCTCGCCGACGATGCCGACTCCCAGACGATGCAGCGGTTCCGGGCCCGCGATCTGCGGATCGAGATCAAGGCCGACGCGTCGCCGGTCACCGATGCGGATCGCGTCACCGAAGAGGCGATGCGCCGTACGCTCTCGCGGGCCCGGCCGCGCGATGCCATTCTCGGCGAGGAGATGGGAGCCGAGGGGTGGGGCTCGCGTCGTTGGGTCGTCGACCCGATCGACGGAACGAAGAACTTCCTGCGGGGTGTGCCGGTCTGGGCCACGCTGATCGCGCTCATGGTCGACGAGAACGTCGTCGCCGGCGTTGTCTCGGCGCCCGCGCTGGGCCGCCGGTGGTGGGCGGCCCGCGGCACCGGCGCGTGGACCGGCAAGTCCTTGGCAGCGGCGAGCCGCTGCCGGGTGTCGGACGTCGACAGGCTTTCCGAGGCGTCCCTGACCTACTCGTCGCTGGCCGGCTGGGAAGAGATCGGGCGGCTCGACCGGTTCCTCGAGCTCACCCGCGCGTGCTCGCGAACCCGCGCGTTCGGCGACTTCTGGTCCTACATGCTGCTCGCCGACGGAGCCGTCGACATCGCCACCGAGCCCGAGCTCGAGTTGCACGACATGGCTGCTCTGGCGGTGGTCGTCGAGGAGGCAGGTGGTCGATTCACCGACCTGACCGGGAAGCCCGGCCCGCTCGGCGGCGACGCGCTGGCGACCAACGGCCGCCTGCACGACGACGTCCTCGCCCTGATCGGCGACTTCTAGGCCGGCGAGCGAGCGCGATACCTGTCAGTTGGTTCCCGTCGAGGGGGAACCGGCCGGCGCCGAGGCCGACGCGCCCGTCAGGTAGCTGCCCACCGTGTTCGCGACGGCGACCAGCGGGACCGCGACGACCGCGCCGATGATGCCCGCGGTGTACGCGCCCGCAGCCACGGCGATCACGACGGCCAGCGGGTGTACGCGCACCATCCGGCCCAGCACGAACGGCTGGAACACGTGACCCTCGAGCTGCTGGATCGCGATGATCCCCAGCAGGACGATCAGGGCAGCTACGGCACCCTCGATCACGAGGGCGACCAGGACGGCCAGCGCCCCCGTCACGAAGGCTCCGACCAGCGGGACGAACGCTCCGAAGAAGACCAGCACACCCAGCGGCAGGGCGAGGGGGACGCCGAGCACCAGCAGCAGGATCGTGATCAGGGTGCCGTCGAACAGGGCGACCAGCATCGTTCCCCGCACGTACTGCGTGAGCGTCCGCCAAGCCAGCCGTCCCGCGGTATCGATCCGTCCGCGCGCGACCCGGGGGAACAACCGGACCAGCCAGGCCCAGATCCGGTCGCCCTCGTAGAGGAAGAAGATCAACGTAAACAGCGACAGCACGATCCCCGTGACGACTTCGACCGCCAGGGTCGCCGTCGACAGGGCACCGGCGGTGATCGCCTCCTGGTTCTCGCCGAGGGACTCGACCACGCGTTCGATCCAATCCCGAAACTGGTTCTCGCTGAGGTTGAACGGCGGGCCGGCGAGCCAGTCCTGGATCGACTCCAGGCCCTCCTCGGCCCGGTCGACGACCTCCTCGAACTGGTCGCCCACGGCGCGGCCCACGATCGTCAGCGAGCCGGCGACTACCACGATAAAACCGACGACGACGATGACCGCCGACACGGCGCGGGTCAGTCCCGCGGCGCGCAACCGGCGCACCGGCGGGTGCAGCAGCGCAGCCAGTAGAGCCGCGGCCACGATCGGGAAGACGACGAGTCGCATCTGCCAGGCCACCCACCCGACCAGGGCAAGTCCGGCGACGATCACGAGCAACCGCCACGACCAGTCGGCGGCCGCCCGCACGCCATAGGTGACCGGGTGGGTCTTGTCGGCATATTGCCGCGGCTCGGACTCGACCACGACCCGAACCGGATCCGTCGGAGGCGGTGCCGAACGGGGCACGTCGAGGTCGGTCTCTGCTTCGAGCACCTCTCGGCGATGGGCTAGCCGCTGCCGCATCGCGTCGACCCTGCGAGCGACCCCGCGCGGCATCCGTTCTGTCACGGCGCCAGCCTCGCACAGAGCGAATCAAGGTGGGCATGCGTGATGGGTAGCTCCCGACGACACCTAGACTCGTCGCTTCGGCTGGGAAGTACGAGGGGGCGACCGTGACCACACCGGCGGTGCCGATGACGGATGCTGAGCTCATCGCTCGCACGCGGGGCGGCGACATGACCGCCTTCGACGAGCTCTACCGACGCCACGCCGACGACGCTCGGCGGGTGGCGCGCCTCGTCTCCGACAACTCCGACGAGGCAGACGACATTTCGGCCGAGGCGTTCACCCGTGTGCTCGCCACACTGCAGAGCGGCGGCGGACCGGACGGAGAGCTCGCGCCGTACCTGCGCACCGTCGTGCGACGGCTGGCCTTCGACCGATACCGGGCGTCGCGCCGCGACGGAACGCCGGCCGACCCGGCCCTCCTCGAGGAGCTGCCCGAGCCCGATGATCCGGCTGCCCGCGTCACGGATCGCGACCTGGTCCGGCGAGCGTTCGAGACACTTCCGGATCGCTGGCAGCGGGTCCTCTGGCACACCGAGATCGAGGGTCGCTCACCGGCGGAGCTGGCGTCGACGCTCGGGAGCACGCCGAACGCGGTGGCGGCGCTCGCGTACCGGGCCCGCGAGGGCTTGCGCCAGGCCTACCTGTCCGTCCACCTCTCCTCGGCCATCCCCGACGAGTGCCGCCCGTACGTTCCCAAGCTTGCGGCGTACGTGCGCGGCACGCTCACGCCGAGCGACGACCAGTGGGTGTCCGACCACCTGGACCAGTGCCAACACTGCCGCGAGCGCCATGACGAGCTCCTCCTGCTCGTGTCCGACCTGCGTGGTGTCCTCTGGCCGGCTCTGGTCGCGCCGGCAGTCGCCGTCGGGGGCGGTGTGGCCGCTGCGGGTGTCGCAGCCACGGCGGGCGCGGTGTCCCCGGACCCAACTGCCGCGGGCGCGGTGGCCCCGGTGTCGGGCAGGCTGGCCCGCAGGGCCTCGAGGACTCCCCAGCCGAGGTCCGCCGGGCGGCTTATCGCGGCGGCGGCCTCGGTCGCTGCCGTGGCCGCCGTCGTCGCGGCGGCAATCGCGATCGGAAGCTCCGAAACCCCGGCGCGTGAGGAGCCCGCCGCCTCGGCGCCGTCGGAGCACAGCACGTCGACACCGTCGGCGACGCCACGATCCACGTCTCCGACGCCCACGGCGACCCCGTCGCCGACATCCACGACCCTCGCTCCCATAACGCGTCCGGCGCGCATCCCCGCAGCCGAACCAGAGTCGGAGAACGCGGACCCGGTCGCGAATTCCCAGGACGCGGGTTCGTCCGAGCGGACCGAGCGTCGGCGCGGTCCGAAGTGGTGCGACGCGGTCCCGGACTGGTGGCCGCATGAGTCACTGCCGGCGTCCTGTCGACGCTGACGGCTCCGTGGTAACTCCCAGACACTGGGCTGTTTGACACGGGTTCGGTCCTATATAGTGCGGGACGCCGCCAACCCGGGCCGGCCGAGGGAGCGGCGGCCGTCCGGGCGAAATTCCTGAGAACCGCTCCCCAGACCCGCGTCATGGGCCAGCCTTGGACGGGTCTGGTAGGGCACACGGGGCATTCGGGCACCTCGTCACTACGAGGGCGTCGACGCACAGGGGGAACGACCGCATGACCGTCCTGACCGATCCGTTGGTCGAGTACGCCTTCCGTCCGACCGAGAGCTGGCGCGTACTAGCCGCGTGCCGGGGCATGGATACGGACCTGTTCTATCCCGAAGGGCGCGGTCGTGCTCTCCGTCTTCGCGAGGAACTCGCGAAACAGGTCTGTGCCGGCTGCCCGGTAGCCCGCGAGTGTCGTCAGACTGCCGGCGGATACCCGGAGCGTTACGGAATCTGGGGCGGGCTCACCGAGAGTGAGCGCGGCTGGTCCCGCCGCTGACGCGGACGGACGTGGCGGACCCGACCGCCCCCGGCCGCCGTTCGTCGACGTGCCATTTGATATTGATGGACGGTGCTCAGCCTGCCGCGACCACGGTGGCGACGGGCGGCACCGGCACTCGCCAGCGTGCCGTCGCGGGCCCCGGCACCGCGTCACTGGCGGGCGGTCCTCCTCGAAGTGGTGCTCCTCGCCTCGCTGTACCTTTTGTATCGATTCGGCCGCCTGCTCAGTGCCGACCGGGTCGACCAGGCGTTCGACAACGCGAGAGCCGTCTATCGCCTGCAGCAATGGGTCCGGCTTCCCGACGAAGCGGTCCTGCAGGCGTGGTTGATGGCATGGCCAGAACTGATCAAGCTCTCCAACCAGTACTACGTCGCCGTCCATTTCCCGGCGACGCTGGCGTTCCTCGTGTGGGGATACCTGCGCCGGCCGCTGGACGAGTACCGGTGGGCGCGGGCGCTCCTGGTCAGCATGACGGGCATAGCGCTTGTCCTGCATGTCATGATCCCGCTGGCTCCGCCCAGGATGTTCCCGCAACTCGGGTTCGCCGACACCATGACGACGATCGGGCCTTCCGCCTACGGTGACGGCACGGCCGCGATCGCCAACCAGTACGCCGCCATGCCGAGCCTTCACGTCGGGTGGGCGCTGCTCATAGCCGTCGTCGTGCTGCGGACCGCGACGGGCCCCATCCGGGTGCTCGCGGTCGCACACGCAGCGCTGACCTCGCTCGTGGTCGTGGTCACAGCCAACCATTGGTGGGTCGACGGCCTGGTCGCCACCGCGCTCCTCGGCGTGGTGCTGCTGCTGCACCGTCGGCCCGGTCTCGGTTCCCCCGTACGGAAACTGGGTAGAGCGTCTGCAAGAGGTGGAGGTGAACCATGAGCAACCTCACCACGAACCGTCGCAGCAGGCTCTGGATCGGCGCATTGGTCGCGATAGTCCTTGCCGTGATCATCCTGCTCTCCGTGCTCTACGGAGGGGACGGCAGCGGAGGCGGCGGGGGCGGCGGTTACTGACCGCCGAGGCGCCTACGTCAGACGCCTGTCCCCCGGTCGGGCAATGCGGAGCCACCGGTAGCCGTACCCGTCGAGGGAGATCTCGGTCGAGCCCGCCCCGTCCAGCGGTGACCGGCCCGGCTCGAGTAGGTCGACGAGGCTGCACGACTCGTCGCAGTCGTCCAGTCGCAAGGTCAGCGTGCGGGCCTCCGGTGCCAGGTTGTGCACGGCGACGAGGCTCCCGTCATCCCAGGTGCACCGGTGTGCCAGCACGTCGTGGTGCGGCTGGTCGAGCACCTCGAACGAGGCCCAGCCCAGCTCCGGGCTCTGCCGGTAGCGGCGGATGAGCGTCGTCATGAAGTTCAACAACGAGTCCGGGTCGCGGCGCTGGTCGTCGACGTTGACGTGGTCGGCGGCGAAGCCGCCCTCGACGGCAGGCGAGACCAGCCGCGATGGGCGGGCTGTCGAGAAGCCACCGTTGCGGTCGTCCGACCATTGCATCGGCGGGCGGACGGCCAGCCGGTCACCTGCCGACAGGTTCTCGCCCATTCCGATCTCCTCGCCGTAGAACAGCACCGGCGTCCCCGGCAACGAGAACAGCAGGCTGTAAACCATCCGGATGCGGCGCGGATCGCCGTCGAGCATGGGAGGCAGCCGCCGGATCAGCCCGCGTCCGAATGCCTGCATGCGCTCCTCGGGGCCGAAGGCGGCGAAGACCTCCTGCCGCTCCTCGTCCGTGAGCTTGTCCAGCGTCAGCTCGTCATGGTTGCGGACGAACGTCGCCCACTGGCAGTCCGGGGAGCAGTCCGGCCGCTGGGTCAGCGCCCGGGCGAGCGGCCTCGCGTCCCGTCGCGCCAGCGAGAGATAGAGGTTCTGCATGCCGATGAAGTCGAACTGCATCGTGAGCTCGTCGCCGTCCTCGCCGCCGAAGAAGACCACCTGGTCCTTGTGCGGGAGGTTCACCTCACCGAGCAGGATCGCGTCCCCGGAGCGCCGGCCGAGGAACGATCGCAGCGCGCGCAAGTAATCGTGCGGGTCGGGGAACTCGTCGACCTCCTGGTCGGTGGCTCCGGTGGTCTCCAGCAGGAACGGCACCGCGTCGACACGGAAGCCGGACAGGCCCATCTCGAGCCAGAAGCCCACGACCTTCGCGATCTCGTTGCGCACGGCCGGATTGGCGACGTTGAGGTCGGGCTGGTGCTTGTAGAAGCGATGCAGGTAGTACTCGCCGGTCTTCTCGTCGAGCTCCCAGATGCTGTGCTCCTTATCGGGGAACACCGTCTCCTTGGATGTGTCCGGCGGCGTGTCCGAACGCCAGACGTAGTAGTCGCGGTAGGGGGAATTCTTGCTCGAGCGCGCGCTCTTGAACCACGGGTGCTGGTCAGAGGTGTGGTTGACGACCAGGTCCGCGATGACGCGGATGCCCCGGTCGCGCGCCGTCCTGATCAGCTCGACCACATCGCCGTGGCTTCCGAGCCGGGAGTCGACGCCGTAGAAGTCGGTGATGTCGTAGCCGTCGTCGCGCTCCGGTGTCGGGTAGAACGGCATCAGCCACAGGCAGGTCACCCCAAGGTCGGCCAGGTAGTCGATGCGGTTGGCGAGGCCCTGGATGTCCCCGATGCCGTCGCCGTTCCAGTCCAGGAACGTCTCGATGTCGAGGCAGTAGATGACGGCCGTCTTCCACCACAGGTCGCTCGTGTCGGTGATCCTCATCTGTCCCCCCGCAGTTGCGGCAACACGCGGTCACCGAAGGCATCGACGAAATCGAGTTGCTCTTGGCCGACGTGGTGGAGGTAGATCTCGTCGAACCCGAGCTCGACCAGCTCGTGTAGCCACGCCGCATGCTGGCCGAGGTCGCTGGAGACCTGGACATGTCGGCGCATGGCCTCGGGAGGGATGTGCTCGCTGACGGCGTCGAACAATTCGACGGTCTCGAGGTCCCAGCAGACCGGTGGCGCGAAGACGTTGCTGCGCCACTGCTCGTGCGCGATCTTGAGCGCAGTGTCCTCATCGGGCGCCCATGAGAGGTGAACCTGCACGCAGAGCCGTCCGCCGCCACCGGCCCGGCGGTAAGCGTCGACCATGCGGCGGAGGTGGTCATGTGGCTGGGCGACGGTGACCAGCCCGTCGGCCCACGCGGCGACGGCTGCCGCGGTCTCGACACTGACGGCGGCGCCGAGCAGGGGTGGCGGCTCGTCCGGGAGCGTCCAGACCCGGGCGCGGTCGACCGTGACCAGGCCGTCGTGGCTCACCTCTTCGCCGGCCAGCAGCGCACGGATGACCTCCACGCACTCCCGCAGGCGTGCCATGCGGACGTCCTTGCGCGGCCACCCGTCGCCGGTGATGTGCTCGTTAGACGCCTCACCGGTACCCAGGGCGACCCAGAAGCGGCCGGGGAACATCGCAGACAGGGTCGCCGCCGCCTGAGCGACGATCGCCGGGTGGTAGCGCTGGCCGGGCGCGTTGACGACGCCGAACGGAAGGCTCGTCTCAGCGAGTGCGGCGCCGAGCCACGACCATGCGAACCCGGAGTGCCCCTGCCGGGCGCTCCACGGTGAGAAATGGTCCGAACTCATCGCCGCGGTGAACCCCGCCTGTTCGGCCGCGACGACGGCCCGCAGCAACTCGGCCGGATGCACCTGCTCGTGGGACGCGTGGAACCCGATGACCGTCACACCGGACAGCTACCCCGGTTCGCGGCACCTGACTCCCTCAAAGTGGCTCAGGCCGGAGGGGCCGGCCTGTTTCCGCTGCCGCCTCGGTCGTAGGCATTACTCCTTCGGGGCCCGGACCCGATCACTCACCCGTGACACCGTCGGCAAGCTCCCGGGCAACGTCGAGGTGACCGGCGTGGCGGGCGTACTCCTGAAGCACATAGACGAGGATCCACGCCAGCGACGGTCGCGGCAGCGGATCGGCGTCGGAGAAGCGGCCACCAGCCGCGGCCACAGTCGTCAGTTCACGCGCCGCCACGGCAGCCCGCGTCCGTTCGCCACCGGCATGCAGAGCGGCGACCAGGTCCGTCACCGTCTCGTCCGGCTCGACGTGCCAATGGCCGGTTTCGTCCTCGTCGCCGCGCGGGGCCGGCATGGGCTCAGCCATGAACCCCCACTGCAGCCATCGCTGTTCCATGAAGACCAGATGCTTGAGGAGCTCCAGCGGCGTCCAACCGGACGGCAGGCGGCTGGTGCGCAGCTCGGAGTCCGTCAGACCCTCCAACTTTCGGCCGACGGCCGACCGGTAGTAGTCGAGGAAGCCGAGCAGAAGCTCCTTCGGGTCGGAGAGCTCCCGACTCGGCTTGTCAACGGTGCTGGCTGCCATGGTGGACCCCCATCGCAGTGGGAGATTGGGTGTCGGACAAGGGTGGACGGTATCCGTTCGCCGTCACGCACCGCGCCCAACCACCCCGCGACCGCCGCGGAACGGACGCAGCTCCGCGCTCGAACACGAGGTGAGCCCATTGAGCAGCCCCGGACGGACCACGGCCCATCGGCTGCGGCCGATGTCGGGCCGTGACCCACACGAGGAACACCGGCAGGTCACTCCGCTCGAACTGCTCTACGACCTGACGTTCGTCGTGGCGTTCGGGCAGGCCAGCAGCCAGTTCGCCCACCTGCTGGCCGAAGGACACTACTCCGCGGGCCTCGTCGGCTTCGGCTTCGCCACGTTCGGGATCTGCTGGGCGTGGATCAACTTCTCGTGGTTCGCCTCGGCGTACGACACCGACGACTGGGCCTTCCGGCTGGCCACGATGGTGCAGATGATCGGCGTGATCATCCTGGCACTGGGCCTGCCGCAGGTGTTCCGGTCGCTCGACGAGGGCGACCACATCGACAACGGAATCTCGGTCGCCGGCTACGTCGTGATGCGGGTGGCGATGCTATTCCTGTGGCTACGCGCCGCCCGGCAGGATCCGCCGCGACGCCGCGCCTGCCAGACCTACGCGCTCACCATCGGTGTTGCGCAGGTCGGCTGGGTCTTGCTGGTTCTGGCACCCATGACCGTCGAAGTATTCTTCATGTGGGCCGCCCTGGGCGTGTTGATCGAGATGATCGGCCCGGTCGTCGCCGAACGGGGCAAAGGTGGGACCCCGTGGCACGCGCACCACATCGCGGAGCGATACGGGCTGCTGACGATCATCACCCTCGGCGAGGGTGTCATCGGGACTGTCGCGTCGCTGAGTGCCGTTGTCGAATCCCAGGGATGGAGCCGCGACGCCGTACTCGTCGCGATTGCGGGAACCGGGCTCACGTTCGGGCTCTGGTGGATGTACTTCATCATTCCGTCGGCGCAGGTGCTGCATGTCCACCGCGAGCGGGTATTCCCCTGGGGCTACGGCCATATCCTGATCTTCGGCGCGATCGCCGCCACTGGTGCCGGCCTCCACGTTGCCGCCGACTACATCGGCCACGAGGCGCACATCGGCGCCACCGCCACGGTGCTGACAGTCGCCATGCCCGTGGCCGTGTTCGTGCTCGCACTCTTCGCGCTGTACACGTACCTCGTCCACGCAACCGACCCGTTCCATCTCACCCTGCTCGCGGGTACGGCGGCGGTGCTGGTGCTCGCTGTAGCGCTCGCCGCTGTCGGCGCGCCGATGGCGGTCTGCCTCGTGGTCCTCATGCTTGCGCCGCTCGTGACCGTCGTCGGCTACGAGACCATCGGGCACCAGCACATGGCAATTGCCGTGCAGCGCACCCTGGCCGAGTAGCTCACCGGCCGCTCCGCCCGCCGTCAGATTCTCGTAAGCAGGTGGAGCCGTTTTCGCCTCTAGTCTCGGCAACAGGTAGGTGGACAGGACGGCGAAGACTCGAAGGAGCAGAGATGAGAATCGGTGGAAAGTCAGCGGTGCTCGTCGCGGCGTTCGCGATGCTGACCCCGGCAAGTGCCGCGTTCGCTGCAGGCAGCGGCGGTGTGACCGGATTGGCGTTCTACGTCGACGGCCAGCTCTTTCGGACGGTGAACACGCCAACCGATATCTCGGGAACCGGCGCACCCGCCTCGAGCTTTGACACCATCTACGACTTCGGTGGTCTCCAGTCCAACGTCGCAACTGCCGCCCCTGGTGATCTCGGCTACAACGGCGGGCGTTGGCAGGTGCACGCGCTGCAGTTCGCGGACTACGAGCAAGCCGTCGAGCAGTTCGATGCCAACGGCAGCGACGATCTCGACAGCGACGAGGAAGTCGCCGCTGCTCTGGCGTCCGGAGCCGCGACCGACACTGGAGTCGTGAAGAGCTTCGTGTGCCCCGTGATTGCCGAGCCGGGTAGCTGAACCGCATGCCGAAGGCGACCGGCGGAACCGGTTAGGCACGGGAGCCAACGGCCGCTGGCGCCGGCTCCGCCTGGCGCGCTGCGAGGACCAACCCGGCTCGCCACCCGGGTGCTCGACCGCGCAGGGGTGGACCGAGGGGACCGACGTCATGATCGCTGCGGGCGAGCAACCAGGCGATCAGTGAGTTCGAGTTCCACATCTCACCCGTCCGCAGCTCGTCACGCCCCCACGTCACGGCAGGTACGTACGGCACCAGTTCCAGCAGCCGCCTCGCCCGCACGACGTCCTGGCTGACTCGTTGCGGGCTGGCGACGGCCTCCGCCACGTCGCTGATCGTCCCCAGGTGCCAACGTCGGACCTCGTACCGGAAGAACGCGGAACGACCGAGCCAGCGAAATCCCACCGGGCCTTCCCGCACGACACCGCGGTCGGCCGCCTCAGCACCCCACGCCGGGCCCATCTCGACGACGAAGCGATCCGCACCGAGGTGTATCTCCAGGGCGGAGTGATAGAGGTCCTGAACGGCCCG
>JBKPCP010000031.1:0-19140 GCA_046727475.1 Actinomycetota bacterium
CCTCACCGAGCTGCTCACGACGCTCTCCGGACAGTACCCGGGCGTCCCGCTCTACGTGACCGAGAACGGAGCGGCGTATCCGGACTCCGTTCGAGGTGGCGCCGTCGACGACCCGCAGCGGCTCCGCTTCATCGCCGCTCACGTACGGGCGGTGCACGAGGCGATCGATGCCGGCGCCGATGTACGCGGCTACTTCACCTGGTCGCTGATGGACAACTTCGAGTGGGCGTGGGGGTACGGGTGCCGGTTCGGCATCGTGTACGTGGACTACGAAACCCAGCAGCGCATCCCGAAGTCGAGCGCGCGCTGGTACGCCTCACTCATCTCGCAGAACAGTCTGCCCTGACGCCTACGCTGAGCCTGTGAAGCCCAGATGAACGCGGTTCCACCGGCTCAGCGGATGCCGACGCTCGAAGAGGTCGCGCGTGCCGCCGGCGTCTCGCGGGCCACCGTCTCGCGGGCCGTCAACGGTGGCGCGCGGGTGAGCGTTCGCGCGCAAGAGGCAGTCGAGCTCGCCATCGCAAAGCTCGGATACATCCCGAACCGGGCGGCCCGCACGCTCGTGACCCGGCGCACGGACTCGGTCGCCCTGGTGGTCCCCGAGACCGGCAACCGGTTCGTGTCCGACCCGTTCCTGACCGGCGCCCTGCAGGGGATCACGAAGGCACTGGCCGGTACCGAGCTCCAGCTCGTCCTTCTCATCGCCCAGCAGGTCGGCGACACCGCCCGGCTGCTGCGCTATCTGCGCGCGGGCCACGTCGACGGTGCGCTCGTCATGAGCCATCACCGCGAGGACGAGCTCCCGGTCGAGCTGGCCCGGACCGGGTTGCCCTTCGTGTTCGGTGGGCGTCCGCTGGACCCGGGCAGCCTGGAGGTGCCGTACGTCGATGCCGACAACGTGGGGGGCGGGCGGGCGGCGGCCGAGCATCTGCTCCGCCGCGGAGGCCGGGTGATCGCGACCGTTGCGGGCCCGCCGGACATGCCCGCCGGCGTGGACCGGCTGACTGGCTGGCGGGACGTGATGGCCCGGGCCGGCCGACCAGTCGACCTGGTCGAACATGGTGACTTCTCCGCCGACAGCGGTGCCTCGGCGATGGCCAGGCTGCTGCAACGGCAGCCCGATGTCGACGCCGTCTTCGTCGCCTCCGACCTGATGGCGACCGGCGCGCTGCGGATGATCCACGAGCTCGGCCGCCGGGTGCCCGCCGACGTCGCGGTCGTAGGCTTCGATGACTCCGTCCTCGCGCGCACGACGATCCCGTCCCTGACGACCGTCCGCCAGCCGGCCGAGGAGATGGGACGGCGGATGGCGGAGCTTCTCGTCGAACAGCTGGCCGGCGCGCCGCCGCAGGTGGTGGGCGAGATCCTGCCGACCGAACTGGTGGTCCGCGCGTCCGCGTAGGGTGCCGCCCCATGAGGCTGAGTCACGAGCAGTACGTCGCCCACGTCCGAGCCGACGGGGCGCGGATGGCGCTGGTGGCCGAGCGTGGTCTCGATGCGGAGGTCCCTTCGTGCCCGGGCTGGACGGTGCGCGATGCCGTCGAGCACACCGCCCAGGTGTTTCTCCACAAGGTCCAGTGCATGCGCTTGAAGACGCTGCCCGAACCCTGGCCGCCCGAGCGTGGCGCCGAGCCGACGATTCCCTACCTGCGGCACAGCCTCGACGAGCTCGTCACAGAGCTGACGGTTCGCGACCAGCACGAGTTCGCCGAAACGTGGTGGTGGGACGAACGGACGGTCGCGTTCTGGGGTCGGCGGATGGCCCACGAGGCCGCCATCCACCGGGTCGATGTCGAGCTCGCTCACGACGACGTGACCCCGATCGACGACGCGCTGGCGCACGACGGCGTCGACGAGGTGCTCCGCCGCTTCCTGGCCGGCGACTGGACCGACGAGCCCGCGCCGGACCGGGCGGGAACGGTCGTCAAGGTCGCCTGTGACGCCACGGCTTGGCGGGTGGTGATGGAACCGTCGGCGATCGTGGCCTCGGTATGGCTTGACCGGTGGCCGGCCGACCTGCCCGTCGACGCAACCGTGTCCGGCGAGCCGTTGCCGCTGTACCTGTGGCTGTGGGGTCGTGGGCCGCGTGAGCCGCTGACCCTGGACGGCGATCTGAGTGCGGTCGACCATCTGGATGCGCGGCTGCGCCTTGCCACCCAATGAGGCTGTTCGTGGCGGTCGTCCCGCCCGCCGACGTGGTCGCGGAACTGGACGCTCAAGTAGGCCCGCTGCGCGACCAGGTGCTCCGGTGGACGACGCCGGACGCGTGGCATCTGACACTCGCCTTCTACGGCGAGGTTGGTGACGAACGGCTCCCCGACCTCGGGGCTCGGCTGGCGAGAGCGGCCCGGCGATCCTCGCCAGTGGAGCTCGCGCTCGTCGGCGCCGGACGGTTCGACGGACGCGCCCTGTGGGTGGGCTGCGCCGGTGACGTGGCGGTCTTGCGGGGTCTCGCCCGGTCCCTGCGGGCGGCCGGTCGTCGGGTGGGCGCATCGGTCGACGAGGAGCGTCACTTCCGCCCACACGTCACGCTGGCACGCTCGTCGCGGCCGGTGAACCTGCGTCCCTACGTCGCGGCACTGGCCGGATACGAGGGGCGGACCTGGATGGCACGTGACGTCGCGCTGGTCCGGTCGGAGCTCGGCAAAGGCGACCTCCGCCGTCCGCGCTACCAGACGCTGTCCACCTTCGGACTCGGGCCTTGACGGTCTCGGGACCGCGGCTGGGTCGGTGTATCAGTGTCCAGATCGGGTGGCAGGCTGGCCCTGTGGACGCGCGCACCCGTCGGATCCTCGTTCCCGCGGTACTCGTGCTTCTCGTCGCCGCGGTCGTGCTTGCGTCGCTTTGAGCGGAGCCGAGTCGGTCACCAGGCATAGGCCTCGGGTGCGGTACCGGGGCCAGGGAAAAGCTCGTCGAGACGCTCGAGCGTGGACTCGTCCAGGGCCAGCGTGGCCGCCGGCAGGACGGACTCGAGCTGGGCAGACGTGCGCGGCCCGATGATCGGTGCGCTGATGCCGTCCTGGTGCAGCAGCCAGGCCAGGGCGACGTTGGCAGGCTCCTCACCGAGCTTCCCGCACAGCGCCTCGAACCCCTCGACACGGTCGCGGTGACCCGCGAGGTAGTCCGCGGCACGGCCCCCGGTGGAGCGGCCGCGATGCTCCTTCGCCAGCAGGCCGCCGAGTGCTCCGCCGTGCAGCGGGCTCCACGGGATCACGCCGAGGCCGTACGCACGTGCCGCCGGCAGAACCTCCAGCTCGGCCGAGCGCTCGGCGAGGTTGTAGAGCGCCTGCTCGGACACCAGCCCTTGGAAGTGCCGCGACCGTGCGGCCTCCTGGGCCTGCGCGATGTGCCAGCCGGCGAAGTTGCTCGACCCGACGTAGAGCACCTTGCCCTGGACCACAAGGGTCTCCATGGCCTGCCAGATCTCCTCCCACGGGGAGTCCCGGTCCACGTGGTGCATCTGGTACACGTCGACGTAGTCGGTCTGCAACCGCCGCAGAGACGCCTCGCAGGCGTGGCGGATGTTGCGCGCCGACAGCCGGCCGTCGTTCGGCCAGTCGGACATGGCGCCGTACACCTTGGTCGCCAACACGACCCTTTCCCGGCGACCGCCCCCTGTCGCGAACCAACGGCCGAGGATCTCCTCCGTCCAGCCCTTGTTCTGCCCCCAGCCGTAGGTGTTCGCGGTGTCGAAGGCGTTGATGCCGCGCTCCAGCGCGAGATCGGCGATCGTCCACGCCTCGTCCTCCGGCGTCACCGGGCCGAAGTTCATGGTGCCGAGTATCAGCTTGCTCACCCGGAGCCCGGATCGACCCAGCTGCGTGTAGTCCATGGCGTCAGCCAACACCGTGATCGCCTGCGGTCACAATGGTCGGGTGGCAGAGCCGCTGCGAGCCGCGTTGGACCGGATCCGGGTCGACCTGCTCGATTCCGACCGGCTGGTTCGCGCCGTCGCCGCCGGGCGGCGCAGGAGCGAGCGGCCCGACTTCCGAAGGGCCGAGCTGCGATGGGTCGACCTTCGCGACGGACTGCGGCTGCAGGTCGTGACCTACGACGAGCGGCGGGCTTTCACCCGCAACGTCACCCCTGATCGTGCTGCTGCGACGGTGGACGACCTGCTCGGCCAGCCGTACGGCAACTGGCACGTCGACACCACCGAGGCGACCGTGCAGTTACGGGTCACCAAGAGGGGCGAAGCGCAGGTGCACCGATCGCCGGCCGCGGCGTCCCCCGGCTCCGTGCGCCTGCACGACCAGGTGAAGAAGCGGCTTCTCGACCCGGCGGACCCGTTCCTGCGCGCCGTGGGCATCAGCGACGATCAGGGCACGGTCAAGCCCGGCCGCCGGGACAAGTACCGCCAGGTCGAGGAGTTCCTGCGGGCGCTGGAGCCGGTCCTCGACCGGGCCCGCGAGGCGGCGGGGGAGGAGCCGATGCGCATCGTCGACCTCGGCTGCGGCAACGCGTACCTGACCTTCGCCGCGTACCGGTGGCTTACCGACCTGCACGGTCTCGACGTGCACCTGACCGGCGTCGATGTCAAGGGAGAAGCCAGGAAGCGCAACACGGCTCTGGCGGAGTCGCTGGGATGGGGAGACAAGGTCCGCTTCGTGGAGGGTGCGATCGCCGACGTCGACCCGGAACCGACGCCGCATGTCGTCTTCGCATTGCACGCATGCGACACCGCGACGGACGACGCGCTGGCCCGGGCGGTGCGCTGGCAGGTGCCGGTCGTACTGGCCGCGCCGTGCTGTCACCACGACCTGCAGCGTCAGCTCGGATCCGCCGCGGCACCGCTGCCCTATGGCCCGCTGACCCGCTACGGCATCTTGCGTGAGCGGTTCGCCGACGTGCTCACCGACGCCCTACGTGCGGCACTGCTGAGAATCCTCGGGTACCGGGTCGAGGTCGTCGAGTTCGTCGAATCGAGGCACACGCCCCGGAACACGCTGTTGCGGGCGGTGCGCACGGGCTCGCCGGCGGCGCCGCAGCAGCTGTCCGAGTACGTCGCCCTCACCTCGGACTGGGGTGTTCGTCCGGCGCTGGGCGAGCGGCTGGCCGCCGAGGTCGAGGCTGCGGTCGGTCGGCACCAACTGCCCGCACGGACTCCGTAAATCAGACAAACGGCTGATGCCGGCGACGCGATCACACCGCTATCTTCAGGCCCACGGGAACTCGTCGGGGGGACGTACGAGGGCTCGAGGGGGCTGCCCTCGTGGGCAGGGCACGAAGGACGCGCCCGACCGCTGTCCACCCACGCGGTCGGGCGCTCCTTCTACGCCAGCTCATGGACGACGTGGTCGATGCAGGCGGTCAGCGCCTCGACGTCCGCGGGGTCGACTGCCGGGAACATGGCGACACGGAGCTGGTTCCGTCCGAGCTTGCGGTAAGGCTCGACGTCGACGATCCCGTTCCGGCGCAGCACGGTGGCGACGGCCGCCGCGTCGACCGAGATGTCGAAGTCGATCGTTCCTACGACGAGCGACCGCACCGACGGCTCGTCGACGAATGGTGTCGCGTATGGACTCTTCTCCGCCCAGGTGTACAGACGGGTAGAGGAGTCGGAGGTGCGGTCGACGGCGAAGCCCAGGCCGCCGTTGCCGTTCAGCCAGTCGAGCTGCTCGGCGAGCAGGAACAGCGTGGCGACCGCCGGGGTGTTGTAGGTCTGGTCCTTGCGTGAGTTGTCCAGTGCGATGCCGAGGTCCAGCGACGACGGGACGTACCGGCCGGTGGCGGCGATCTCGGTGAGCCGGTCGAGCGCCCGGGGTGACATCACCGCAAGCCAGAGGCCGCCGTCGGAGGCGAAGCACTTCTGTGGCGCGAAGTAGTAGACGTCGACCTGCGACGTGTCGAGCGGAAGTCCCCCGGCGCCGCTGGTCGCGTCGACGACCAGGAGGGCGTCCGGGTCGATGCCTTCGACCCGGCGGACCGGCGCCATCACGCCGGTCGAGGTCTCGTTGTGCGGCCATGCGTAGACGTCGACACCGGGCTCGGCGTATGGCCGGGCGAGCGTGCCTGGCTCCGCCTCGACGACCGTGGGCTCGCCCAGCCAGGGGGCCCGGCGAGTCACGGAGGCGAACTTGGCCGAGAACTCGCCGAACGAGAGATGCTGCGCGCGGTCGCGTACCAGTCCGAAAGCGGCAGCGTCCCAGAACGCCGTCGCCCCACCGTTGCCGAGCACGACCTCGTACCCCGTGGGGAGGCCGAACAGCGCGGCCACGCCGTCGCGGACCCGCCGCACCAGTCCTTTGACCGGCGGCTGCCGGTGCGACGTGCCCAGGTATGTGGGCCCGGACGCTGCCAGTGCAGCCAGCGCCTCGGGGCGGACCTTGCCAGGCCCGGATCCGAACCGGCCGTCGCGAGGCTTGAGCCCCTCGGGGATCGTGAACTGTGCGGCGTCAGTCATGAGAAGGCGCGCTCCGGTTCGAAGGGTTGAGCGGCGACGACGCTGTCGGGAGCATTGTGCCAAGCCTGATCTGTGAGTCAGGCGCTGCCTGCCCAGTCCGGATTCCAGCCGGCGATGCCGTCGGGCTTGCGCGGACCCGGCCCGGAGTACTTGGCGGAGGGTCGGATCAGGCGGCCGGTCTTCTTCTCCTCGAGGATGTGCGCGCTCCATCCGGCAGTGCGGGCGCAGGTGAACATCGACGTGAACATATGTGCCGGCACCTCGGCGAAGTCGAGCACGATCGCCGCCCAGAACTCCACGTTGGTCGCGAGGACCCGGTCCGGCTTGCGCTCGGCCAATTGCACGAGGGCGGCCTTCTCGAACGCCTCGGCGACCTTGTAGCGCGGCGCACCCAGCTCGCGGGCCACCCGCCGCAGCGTCCGGGCCCGTGGATCCTCGGCCCGGTACACCCGGTGGCCAAAGCCCATCAGCCGCTCGCCGCGGTCCAGCACGCCCCGCACGTACCCCTCGGCGTCGCCGGTGCGTTCGATCTCCTCGATCATGGCCAGCACCCGCGACGGGGCGCCGCCGTGCAACGGCCCGCTCATCGCGCCGACCGCAGCGGACAGCGACGCGGCGACATCGGCACCGGTCGAGGCCACGACCCGGGCCGTGAACGTCGAGGCGTTCATGCCGTGTTCGGCGGCCGAGGTGAAGTAGGCGTCGACCGCGCGGACGTGTGCCGGGTCGGGCTCTCCGCGCCAGCGGACCATGAACCGCTCGACGACGGTTCGGGCCTTGTCGATCTCGCGCTGCGGCACCATCGGAATCCCGATGCCTCGCGCCGACTGGGCGACGAAAGACAGCGCCATCACGGCGGCGCGGGCAAGATCCTCGCGACACTGCTCGTCGGAGATGTCCAGCAGCTGGCGGAATCCCCACGCCGGCGCGAGCATGGCCAGAGCGCTCTGCACGTCGACCCGGACGTCGCCGGAGTGCACCGGGATGGGGAACGGCTCGGCGGCCGGTAGGCCGGGCTCGAAGGCGCCGTCGACCAGCAGGCCCCAGACGTTCTCGTACGGGACCCGGCCGACCAGGTCCTCGATGTCGACGCCGCGGTATCGCAGCGCCCCACCTTCACGGTCGGGCTCGGCGATGTCGGTCTCGAACGCAACGACCCCCTCGAGGCCATGCTTGACGTCGGACATGCACACTCCCTCAGCCGTCGGCTCGTGGCCAGCTCCGTCTGTGGCAAGGATGGTCGCGAGGCGGAACACCCATTGTGCCGTGCCACTGGAGGATTCCGACAAGTCAGGACGCTGTCAGTATGCGATTTCCCACAGTCCGCGATATGACCGGGAGGTGAACGGTGGCCGAGGATCTCGGTCGGATGCGGCGGCCCTACTCCTCCGGGCGCTTGCTCGAAGGGGACATGGCAACCGAGCCGTTCGCACAGTTCCGGCTCTGGCTCGCCGACGTGGTCGCCGCCAGGCTTCCGGAGCCCAACGCCATGGTGCTGGCAACCGCTACGCCGGACGGACGACCCAGCGCGCGACACGTCCTGCTCAAGGAGCTCGACGCCGGGGGCTTCGTCTTCTTCACCAACTACGGGTCGCGCAAGGCCGCCGAGATCGCCGCGAACCCGATGGTGTCGCTGTGCTTTCCGTGGTTCGCGATCCAGCGCCAAGTCGTCGTCTGCGGTGCAGCGTCGCCGGTGTCCCGTGCGGAGACCGACGCGTACTGGGCGACGCGCCCACGCGAGTCCCAGCTCGGCGCCTGGGCAAGCGAGCAGTCGTCGGTGATCGGGTCACGCGAAGAGCTGGAGGCTCGTGCCGAGGCGGTGGCCGTGAGGTTCCCGGGCGTCGTCCCGGTGCCGGAGTTCTGGGGCGGCTACCGGGTGGAACCGGAGTCCGTGGAGTTCTGGCAGGGCGGTCCGGGCCGGCTCCACGACCGGTTGCGATACATGCGAGCCCGGGACGCGCAGTGGCGACTGGAGCGGCTCGCGCCCTGACCCCGGCCGGAACGTGGTCGACCCGCGGGCTGCTCCACGTCCTGTACGGACGCGGCCCGGGGGGACAAGTCCCGGGAGCCCACGGGTCGGGTGGCTTGGTTGGGATTGCCCTGCCGGGCAGCCACGTCGGGTGCCCTAGCGGGCAGCCACCTCACGAGTCCCAGAGCTATGCATTCTGCGGACCACCTCCCTTCCCGTGTACGCCCGAACGTAGGCGGCGCGGCGGCGGATCGCAAACGGATTGTCCGTTCCCTGGCCGTACGCTCGCACCTCGTGGGACGGGGCCGGCGACTGCTGCGCGCGGTCGTGGCGGACCTGGGCCCACTCCGGCAATCAGCGGACTTTCGCCGGCTCTGGGTGGGTATCACGGTCAGCCAGCTCGGCCAGCAGATGACGGCCGTCGCGATCGCGTACCAGGTGTGGAGCCTGACCCGGTCCTCGTTCGCCGTCGGGTTGATCGGAGCGGCGGCGGTTGTGCCAATGATCGCTTTCGGCCTGTACGGAGGCACGCTGGTCGACACCTTCGATCGGCGGCGCGTCGCGCTGATCTCGTCGGCCGGTCTGTGGCTGCTGTCGCTGGTCCTGGTCGCTCAGGCCGCGTTGGATCTCGACCAGGTCTGGCTGCTCTATGTGGTCGTGGCGGCGCAGGCGGCCTGTTTCGCGGTGAACAACCCGGCTAGACAGGCGATCGTTCCCCGGCTCCTACCCCAGGCGATGCTCCCGTCGGCCAACGCGCTGTCCGGGCTCAGCTTCAACCTCGGCTTCACGGTCGGGCCGCTCGCCGGCGGCGCACTCCTGGCGGTGAGCAACGGCTTCACGCTGCCGTACGCGATCGACGCCGTGACGTTCCTTTCCGCGCTGTACGCGTTGTGGCGGCTGCCATCGATCCCCCCGGAGGGGCAGACGCAGCGGGCCGGATTCCGGTCGATGCTCGAAGGGTTCCGGTTCCTGCGGGCCCGGACGAACGTGCTCATGACGTTTCTCGTCGACCTGTGCGCGATGGTGCTGGCGCAACCGCGCGCGCTGTTCCCCGAGCTGGCCGACACGGTGTTCGGGGGCGGCTCCCGGACGCTCGGGCTGCTGCAGGCCGCGCCCGCGTTCGGCGCCATCGCAGCCGGGATGTCCAGCGGCTGGCTGGGCCGGGTCCGACGCCAGGGCCTGGCGATCCTGGTCTGCGTGGTCGGGTACGGCGCCAGCGTTGCCGCGTTCGGACTCGTCGGCTCGCTGTGGGTGGGCGTCGTGTTCCTGGCGCTGTCGGGGGCGTTCGACATGGTCAGCGCGGCGTTCCGGTCGACGATCCTCCAGGTCGCCGCGCCGGACGAGATGCGGGGACGGTTACAAGGTGTCTTCGTGGTGGTCGTGGCCGGAGGCCCGCGGCTCGGTGACATGGCGGCCGGCTCGCTCGGCTCCATCCTGGGCCCGACACTCGCGGTCGTGGCCGGAGGATGTGCCTGCATGCTCGCAACGGCCCTGCTCGCAGCCCGGTTCGCCGGCTTCGCCCGCTACGACGCCCGCATCCCTGCATAACGGTCCGCGCGCCGTTCGGACGGGGCAAGCACGATCATTTGGAGGCGGGTGCGGGTGATCAGGTGGGGAGCGTGATCCAGGTCGAGTGGGCGCGGCCGAGTTCCCGGCCGTCGGCTCCGTAGGCCGTCGTCGATGTCCAGGTCTTGCGGCCCTCGGTGCCGAGCAGCAGTCCCATCACGATGCACTCCTCGCCGGCGGCCGGTAGCGCGCTGACCTGCGCCGTCATGCGGCCCAGCACCATGGGGCGGCCCTCGATCTCTGCGGACCAGCCGCCCGGACAGTCCAGCGCCGCCCAGACCAGTTCCGGTCGGCCTGCCAGGTCTGCGTCGACCGTCCACACGCATGCCGTGCGCCCGTCGCCGAGTCGCCCAGGGAAGAGTCGCAGGCCGTCGCCGGGTGCGCGGGCCGGCCCGCACACGAAGCATTCCGGGAACGGGTGCACCGAGAGGCCGGGATAGGACTCCGATGCGGCGCGAGCCCGTTCGATCTCGACCGGTGGCACGGCATCGACCGTCAGTGAGGAGCGTGCTCCCTCGGCTACGGCGGTACTGCCGTGCAGGATCCGCACCGCACCGTCACCGTCTGCCAGCACTGCGAGCGGGGTGTCCAAAGGCGGTGGTGTCCGCAGCGACACGACGGCCGCGGAACCGCCGACCGTAGCGCCGGCCCGCTCCGCCACCAGGCCGCAGACGTACCCGCCGTTGCCCGAGTCGGACGGTCCCCGGAAACGCGGGTGCACGGTCAGCGTCACGGCGCCGACGGTAGTCCCGGTACCGTCGTCTCGGCCGCACCGGGCTGCGACAGCCACAACGAGGGAGGTCCGAGATGACGATGCTCGCCGGCGCCCGGATGGTCACGCCCGACGGCATCGTCGACGGCTGGGTCGACATCGACGACCGGCGCATCGCGGCGCTGGGCCCGGGCGACCCGCCCCGGCCCGCCGATCGCGATCTCGGCTGGCGCTGGGTGGTGCCGGGCTTCGTCGACATCCACGTGCACGGCGGTGCCCGCGCCGCGTACATGTCCGGCGACCAGGACCAGGCCGTCCTGGTCGCGGACCTCCACCGCAGGCACGGCACGACCACCACCATGGCCAGCCTGGTGACCGGGGACGAGGCTGCAGTGACGAGGATCGTCACCTCTCTCGCCGAGTTGGTCGACGACGGCCTGGTGGCCGGCATCCATCTGGAGGGGCCGTTCCTGGCGGAGGCACGCTGCGGCGCACACGATCCCGCGTTGCTGAGGGAGCCGGAGCCGGCTCTGGTCGAGAGGCTGCTCCAGGCGGGCCACGGCACCATCCGCATGGTGACGCTGGCCGCGGAACTTCCTTATGCCGGCGACGCTGTCCGGCGCATCGTGGGAGCCGGCGCGCGTGCTGCAGTCGGCCACACCGATGCCACATACGCGCAGTCGCGCCAGGCGATCGAGGCCGGGGCCACCGTCGCGACGCACCTGTTCAACGCCATGCGCCCGCTGCATCACCGCGAGCCCGGCCCGGTGCCGGCCCTGTTGGAGGACGAACGCGTCACCGTCGAGCTGATCTGCGACGGCGTGCACCTCCACCCTGCGGTCGTCCGGCTGGCGATCGAGGCCGCCGGCCCGTCCCGGGTCACAATGGTCACCGACGCGATGGCAGCGACGGGCGCGGGCGACGGCGACTACGTCCTCGGCGAGCTCGCCGTGCGGGTCGAAGACGGCGTCGCCCGCCTGGTCGAAGGTGGCGCCATCGCGGGCAGCACGCTGACGATGGACCGCGCGTTCCAGCTCGTCGTCCGCGAGGCCGGCGTCGCCATCGAGGACGCCGTCCGGATGGCGTCGGCGAACCCTGCAGCCCTGCTCGGTGTCGGTGACCGCGTCGGATCGCTGGCCGTGGGCCACGACGCCGACCTGGTCGTGCTCGACGAGGATTTCGCACGGCAGGCCGTCATGGCCAAGGGATCCTGGCTCGCCTAGCGATGCCCAGGTGTCGAGAGCCCGTCAGGCGCTGATACGTCGGGCGCAGGAGGCCGAACCCAACCAACTGTGCGGGTTTCCGGCCCAGCACCAGCCGAGCCGCGGTGCCTTGGAGCTCAGCCAGATGGCGGGGACGCGCTTGTCTCCTGCGCGTGAGCCCAGCAGCGAATATGCGTTGTGCCGTGTCAGCACGTCGGGAACCTGGGTGAGCACCGCGATGCCCTCGTCGATCGTCAATGGCGAGCGTTCGCGCGAGCGGATGTGACGCAGCGCGTCGGTAGGCGTGACATCGCAGGTGTCCCGGCCGGTTTCGACGTCGACTACGAGGTAGGCGGGGTCGGCCGGAATGTCCAGGCCTGGGATAGGAACGAACTCCTCGAGAGGCTTGGCGCCGTCCATTCCGACGTAACCGCTTCGACCGCCGATCCCGATCAGCGACATCGCCTTGCCGGCCGCTACCAAGCCGGACGACACGACGAGGATGAACCCTGCAGGCCCGTCCGTCTGCAGGGTGAGCTCGTCCGCTCGGGCCCGCAGTGGCTCGAGCTGGGCGGCGAACTGCTCGTCCGTCATGTCCGCTGCGGCGGGATAGCCCGTGTCGATCAGGCGCTGCACCTGCTGCGCGAAGTCGGCGGTGGGAAGGGTGGCGGGAGTCTCGACGCGCACTGGTCCTCCGGTCGTCGAACGACACAGAAAGCCGTTACCAAACACCGGCCGCCGTCGAGCGTATTCCCGCCTCGGCAGTGCCGCGGACCGCCTTTCAGTCCTCCCGGGGTCCCCGGGCCGCGATGAACCGGCGTCCGGTGACCGCTCTGGGAATGATCCGGACGAATACCGGCTTCGGCGTGGCTTCCCAGGGGAACAGCGGCAGCTCCTGGGCGGCGTAGACGTCGTTGAGCTTCTCGAGCATCTTCGCGGCTCCTCGGACGACGACGCTCCACGCCTCACCGGTGGCGGCGTCGAAGCCGTCGACTTCGAACGCGACTCGGGCCGAGACGGCGAGGGAGGCCAGCTTCGTGCCCTCGGCAGTGCGGAACAGCACGGACCTGTTGTCGATGACGAAGTTCACCGGGAAGATCTGCGGCTCACCGCTCACCGACACGGCCAGCCGGCCGACATCGGCTCGCGTGAGCATCCGCCAGCACTCGTCCTCGCCGAGAACGGTCGTCACGGGATCCAGGTAGCTCGCCATGTCGTCGACAATGGCAAGAGCCCGTGCTTCGGGCAGCAGTCGAAGGTCACCGCTCGTCCGGGACCTTGGCCCCCTTGAACGCGGCGGAAGTCACCATGCGAAGCGTGAAGCCGTCTCACAGGGACAGCCGGGCCCGCCTCCGGGTCTCGGTCATGGTGTAGGCCAACGCCGCGAATGCCGTCAGTGCCAGCAAGACGTACCCAAGCGAGTAGTCCCCGGTCGCTCCGTCTTCAAGTAGGTCGGTAGGTAGACACTGAAGGCGACGAAGCCGCCGTTCACCCGGCTCGCGCACGCCTTTAGCGCACCAGTCGGCTACCTGTTCCGGCCGTACATCGTCTACCGCAGCCGCGACGAAGCCGGCGTCGGGTCGCGTGCGCCTCGCCGCGGCTGGGACCGCATCGGCTCGTGACCCGAACGCTCGCGTGCGGCGACACCGCCGGCCATCAGTCGTCGGGCCGCATGAATCGGTCGACCGTCAACCGAGGACGCGCCGGCGGTGCTGTTGCGGGCTGACGCCACGGGCGCGCTTGAAGGCCGTGCTGAGCGCGTAGGGGCTGCCGTAGCCGACCTGACGTGCCACCGCGCCGACGGTGACATCCGGCTCACGCAGCAGGTCGGCGGCCAGCGCGAGCCGCCAGCCGGTGA
The DNA here is from genome assembly GCA_046727475.1 of Actinomycetota bacterium. Classification (GTDB taxonomy): domain Bacteria; phylum Actinomycetota; class Actinomycetes; order Jiangellales; family Jiangellaceae; genus DAIUDS01. Next base: position 13,711 of record JBKPCP010000031.1, read on the forward strand.
GAAACGTCATGGGCGGTTCGCCCACGAGTGCGCTGAACCGGCGGGCCAGGGCGGCGCGTGACACGCCGGTCTTGGCTGCCAGCTCGGCCACCGTCCAGGGATGGTTCGGGTTGTTGTGGAGCATCCGCAGCGCGGTGCCCACGACGGGGTCGGCGAGTGCCCGGTACCAGGCCGGTGCCTCGGCCTCTGGACGGGAGAACCAGGCACGCAGGACGGCGATGAGCAGCAAGTCGAGCAACCGGTCCAGGACGGCCTCCTGGCCCGGTTCGTCCTTGACGATCTCGCTGCCGAGCAATGGGACGAGGGGAGACTCCAAGGTGTCGGCGGGAAGTACCAGCAGCGCCGGTAGCGCTCCGAGCAGCCGTTGCGTGATGTCGCCACGGGTCTGGTACGCGCCGATGAGCATCATCGTCTTGCCGTCCGGGTCATTGCCCCAGGTCCGCACGCCCAGGTCCATGGACTGGGTCAGCTCCTTGCCGTCGGGGGTGGTGCAGCGTTCTCCCGGGTGGATCACGACCTGAGGTGGTGTCGCCGGGTCGTCGGCGAACGTGAACGGATCCGGACCGCGCGTGACCGCGACGTCTCCGGGAAGCATCCGCACCGCGTCGCCGTCGTCGGGAAGCACCCATGCCTCGCCTCGCACCAAGGCGACCAGCGACAGCGGTGCCTCGTCCTGAACCCGAACCGACCACGGCGGGTTCATCGTCGAGCGGAGCAGGAAGGCGCCGCGAGCCCGAGGCCCGTCCAGCAAACCCACGAGTGCATCCACGCGACCACGGTAGACGCACGAACATGAAGGCAAGCCTCTCAGCCATGGCTCGTCTCACGTGCGGGGGGATTGGCTAGGTCTGGGACGCCGCTGCCACCGGTGACCGGAACGGTTGAGCCGACTCACACATGGAGGAATCGATGGACGCCTTCCGAACTCTGTCGCTGATGGCGGCCACGATGACGGTGGGGCTCATGGCGGGTATCTTCGGCCTCTACGCCCACACCATCATGCCTGGGCTCGGCCGGACAGATGACCGGACCTTCGTCGGCGCATTCCAGTCGATCGACAGGGCGATCATCAACCCCTGGTTCATGGCAGGCGGTTTCCTCGGCGCTTTCGTGTTCACCGGCCTCGCCGCAGTGCTCCATCTCGGCGAGGATGAGCGATCCGTGCTGCCGTGGGTCGTGGTCGCACTAGTCCTGTACCTGGCGGTGTTCGTCATCACCCTCGCCGTCCACGTACCGCTCAACAACGCGATCAAGGCGGCCGGGGACCCCGACCGCATCGCCGATCTCGCCACGGTTCGTCAGCGGTTCGACGAGGCCACGTGGAACCGTTGGAACGTCGTCCGCGCGGTGATGTCCGTCGTCGCCTTCGGCTGCCTGGCCTGGGCCCTCGTCCTCCACGGGCGCATCTAGGGCGTGTCTCCCTGGTTCATGGTCAGGGGGCTGAGTACGCCAGGCATGTCGGGCACGCCGACCTCATCCGCGAGACGGTCGACGGCCTCGTCGCGGAAGACCGGCCAGGGCAGCCGACCGGCGAGCTGATTGTCTCCGGTGGTCGCTGGGGCGGGGGCGGCTTACCACCGCCCCACCCTCATCCCACTTGGCTGCGGCGATGGTGCTCAGACGCAGCCGGTAGGGGCCTCGCCCTGTGCCTAGATCGGCTGGAACCCCTGCTTCTCCGACGGCACGCACAGCAGATCGAAGGACGTCACTGTGAACATGTCCTGCTCGAACTGGTTGCGCGCACTGAACGTCGTGGCCGTGGTCCGTTGCGGGCCGAAGATCTCGTAGCAGGTGAGGTGCACCTTCCTCTCCTCGATGCGCACCGTCACCCCGGCGAAGGTCTTCTCGACGGGGTTGCAGAAGTACTTGGGCCGCTCCACCCGCACCTGGTCCGTGCCGAACTGGTCATCCAGGGTCACGCTGAGGCCGACCTTCGGCCCCTCGGCCTGGTAGCACCAGTAGTGGTTCAGTCGCGTCGGGAACCCGAGCTCCTCCTTCTCCGTGGGGACCAGGAGCGTCCGGGCTCCGACGACCTCCAGCGTCCGCTCACCGAACTGGTCCTCGGTGAAGACCGTCAGGTGCGGGGTGAGCTCGGCGGCCGCACCGTAGATGGTCAGGTGTTCTTCCGGCTCCTCGATCGGCAGCCCCTCCTTCGACGTCGGGGCACAGAACTCGAGCGGTTCGTCCACCGTCAGGGTCTGTGGCCCCATGAATTGATCACGAAGGGTGACGGTCTTCGCCGGCTCCGGGGTCTGTCGGCTGACGGTGTAACAGCGGAAGTGCGTTTCCTTCTCGAACTTGACCGGCTGGGCTTGCGCCGTCGGTACTACAACAGCGAGCAACAGGCCGAGCAGTCCGAGAAGGGCAGCAACGAGAGGCGGTTTCCGCGCCATTGCGTACTCCTCTCCGAGAGTAGATCTTTGGCGATCACGGGAGGAGGCGGTGGGGCACGAGCAGTCTGCCGTCGCTGTCCTGGGCGGGATAATGGTGTTCGGCGGATGGACGCCCGTGCGGCACACACCGCGCGGTCCGCGTCGCAAAGGATGCGGCCATGAACGAGATGCCGGCGGCCCCTGGCCATCACGCCCCTCGCAGACGAGTGCTTGACAGCTCTCTGGTACCTGAAGCCTTTAGGAGACTAGTCCCGTGAATGGGGCATGCCTACGGTTCGCGCACGGGAATCTCCATGGGCCTCGCCAAGGCCCACCACCACCAGCTGGCATCGGGTTGAGCGCGCCGGCGCGGTCCTCGGTGCTGCTCCCGCTATGCCAGCTCGACGCGGGTGCCTCGAACCGTGACGTGGGCCGTCGCTGAGTTGTTGTCCTTGCGGACCTCGTCGATCTGCGAGAACGCGTCAGCGATCACGGTGATCGTGTATGCGCCCGGACCGTCACGCACGTCCCACAGAGCCGTGACCTCGATCTCGTCGCCCGGCAGAAGTTCAGGGGTGTGGACCACCCGCAGCTCCCGGTCGATGCCGGCGCCTCGCACCCTGAAGCGCGTCGTCGTCTCGTCGGCAATCGCGTCCCCGACATTCGCGATCGTGGCGGTCACCTCGGCCACGTGCGGGAGGATGCCGACACCTTCCTCTGCGGGGCGATCGCTGGCGTCCCGTGTCCTGATCAATCCCACCGCGAGGTCAGGCATCCCAGCATTGGTCACGGTCGCCTCCACCGCTTCGGAGCACCACCGATTGTAGAAGCCGTCGACGGGAGCCTCGTTGTCGACGTCCTCCGCCCCACCTCGCTGCCCGGATGAGACCTCTCGCCGACTTGGGCGCAGGATGGTGCTGTGCGGATCGGTGTGGGCCTGTCCACCGCGGCGGACGCGCGGGCTGCGGCAGCCGAGGCCGCATTGCTCGCCCGCGAGCCACTGATTGCGGCGACGCCGACTCTCGCCGTGCTCGTCACCTCGCCGCACCACGCCCCGCACGCCCGCGGGGTGCTCGAGGTCGTCCACGAGTTCGCGCAGCCCGACGCGCTGGTCGGTTGCGTTGCCGAGGCCGTGGTCGCGGGCCGGCGTGAGGTGGAGAGTGAGCCGGCGGTGGTCGTGTGGCTGGCGGCGCTGCCACAGCCGGCGGAAACGTTCCACATGGAGTTCCTCCGCATGAAGCCGGGCGGGGCCTTCGTGGGCTACCGGTTCGACCGTGCCGGCACCGATCTGCATCTGCTGTTTCCCGACCCGCACACGTTCCCGACGCATTTGCTGTTCGCGCACCTCAACGCACACGCGCCGGGTACGCCGGTGATGGGCGGCCTGGTCAGCGGCGCCGCAGAGCCCGGGCTGACCAGGTTGTTCTGCGAGGGCAAGGTTCTCGAGTCGGGCGCGGCGGGAGTGCGGCTACCGGGGCTCCAAGCCCGTCCCGTCGTGTCGCAGGGCTGCCGGCCCATCGGCGACCCCTGCACGGTGACCGGTGCGCGCGGTGCGATCATCACCGAACTCGCCGGGCGGCCACCGCTGCGACTCCTCGAACACATTGTTGCGGGCATGCCGCTGCAGGAGCAGGTCTTGGTCTCCCGCGGGGTACACCTCGGGCTGGCCATCGATGAGTACACGGCGGAGTACGGGCGTGGCGACTTCCTGATCCGGGCGATCACCGGCGCGGACCAGGAGACCGGCGCCCTGCAGGTCGGCGACCTCGTCGAGGTCGGCGCAACCGTCCAGTTCCACGTACGGGACGCGGTGACCGCAGACGAGGATCTACGTGAGTCATTGCTGCGTGCGCGTGTCGAGGGTCGACCGATCGGGGCCCTGCTGTTCACGTGCAACGGGCGCGGCACGCGCATGTTCGACGAGCCCAACCACGACGCGGTCATCGTGAGCGACCTACTCGGCGGCGTGCCGGTCGCCGGCTTCTTCGCGGCAGGCGAGCTCGGCCCGGTCGGCGGCAAGAACTTCCTACACGGCTTTACCGCGTCCATGGCGCTGTTCGTCGATGACTAGCCCGGTGCACGAGGAGGAGGGTCGAGCGATCTGCTCGGCCAAAGGGTGCCGCGCCGCGGCGACCTGGGCCGTCGTGTGGAACAACCCCAAGGTGCACACGCCCGACCGCGAGAAGGTCTGGGCTGCCTGCGACGAGCACAAGCAGCCCCTGGCGGACTTCCTCGCCGTTCGATCATTCCTCAAGCGGGTCGAGCCTTTCGCCGACGGCGCGTCTGGATCTGGCCGCAGGCCGACCTAGGTCCGGGCGGCCGGCTCGGCGACCTCCTCGAGCTCGTCGAGGCTGACGTCGGGCTTGCGGAACAGCGCGCTCGGCCACCACAACCACCGGCCGACGTCGAGGTTGAGCGCCGTCACCAGGATCGAGCGCACGATCAGCGTGTCGAGCAGGACGCCGAAGGCGACCGCGAAGCCGATCTCGGCGAATGCGACCACCGGGAGCGTGGCCAGCACGGCGAACGTGCCGGCCAGTACCAGGCCTGCCGACGTGATCACCCCACCCGTGGCCGCGAGCCCGATCAGAGCGCCGCGCCTGGTCCCGTGTTGCTTCGCCTCCTCGTGCACGCGGGTCATGAGGAAGATGTTGTAGTCGATTCCGAGCGCCACCAGGAAGACGAAGACGAACAGCGGGAACGCCGTGTCGACACCCGCGAACCCGAAGACGTTGTCGAAGACCAGGGCGCTCACTCCAAGCGCTGCGGCGAACGAAAGCACGACGGTGGCGACCAGGATCAGTGGTGCCACCAGAGCACGGAGCAGCAACGCGAGAATGATGAAGACCGCGACCAGGATGAGCGGCATGATGATGGCACTGTCACGTTCGGCCGCCCGGAGCGCATCGAGCGCGATCGCCGTATTGCCGCCGACGAGTGCGTCCCCGTCCGGTACGGCGTGGACGGCGTCCCGAGCCCGGTCGACGGTCGCCTGTGCCTCGGTGCTGTCAGCCGCCGCCTCGAGCGTTCCCTCGAGGTAGACCACGTCGTCCTGCAC
>JBKPCP010000032.1:0-12369 GCA_046727475.1 Actinomycetota bacterium
GTCCGGAGCAGCACGTGTCTGTACGGCACGAGGTCGCGTACTCTCGTAGGCGTGGTTGACATCTTCGGCGACTTCCAGCGCTTGTTGTTCCTGGTGCTCACTCTGGGCTCGCTGGCGCTCATGGTCTACGCGCTCGTCGACGCCTTTCGGGTGCGCACCGAGGCGTTTCCGCTGGCGGGGAAGCTGACCAAGAACATCTGGCTACTCATCCTGGGTGTGGCCGTCGCCCTCAACCTGGTGGCGTTCAACGCCCTGTCGATCTTCAACCTGCTCGGTGTCGTCGCGGCCGCGGTGTACGTCGTCGACGTGCGGCCAGCCGTCCGCCAGGTGGGAGGCGGGCGCCGGGGTAGCACGAACGAGGGCCCGTACGGCCCCTGGTGATGACGGTCGGACCGTCGTCACGACCAGTAGACGATGACCTTGTCTCCCACCCGGACCTGGTCGAAGAGCGAGGCGATCGCCGGCTTGTCGCGGACGTTGACGCAGCCGTGTGAGGAACCGTTGTAGCCGTTGGCTGCGAAGTCCGGCGAGTAGTGCACGGCCTGGCCGCCGTCGAAGAACATCGCGTACGGCATCGGCGTGTCGTACAGCGAGGACACGTGGTCGCGGCTCTTGTAATAAACCGAGAAGGAACCCTCGCGGGTCGGCGTTTGCTCGGAGCCGAAGCGAACGTCCATCGTCATCTTCACCGAGCCGTCGATGACCCAGCGCAGCGAGCGCGAAGACTTGTCGATGCACAGGACGCGGCCGGTCGTGCACCTCCGGTCGAGTCCGGCAGTGCTGCCTCCGGTGTTCGCGGATGCCCGGTTGTGCTTCTCGTCCTCGGTGGGGGTGCGAGTCATCGCGGTGAGCCGATCCCAGGTGCGCTGGTCGACCTCACCGGTCTCGGGGATGCCGCGCTTCACCTGGAAGCCGGACACCGACTCCGTCGTGGTCGAGCCGTACGTTCCCGTCACGTCCGCGTCGAACCAGCCGATCTGCTTGAGCCGGGCCTGCAGCTCGCGGACCTTGTCGCCCTCGTCGCCGGGTCCGATGATCGTCGGACCTGCGACGAGGCGGTTGTGCATCTCGTCCTCGGTGGGAGTGCGGGTCATGCTGACGATCTTGTCCCAGGTCGCCTGGTCGACCTCGCCGGTGTCGGGCATGCCGCGCTTGCGCTGGAAGCCGGTGACGGCCTCGACGGTGACGTCGTCGTACTCGCCGGTGATCGTGGGCGCATACCACTGGAGTTGCTTGAGCCTGGCCTGCAGTTCGCGGACCCCGTCGTTCACGTCGCCGGCCATGTAGACCGCAGTACGCACCGGAGTCGGCGTGACCGTGGGCGTAACCGTTGGCGTCGTCTCCTGCGTCGTTACATCGGCAGCCGGCTCGACGGAGTCCGTCCGGTCTGCCGCAGTCACCCCACATCCGACAAGCATCAGCGCCATGAGTGCTGCCACGACGCTGACGCCAACCCTGTTGCCTTGTGCCACCGATGCCCCGTTCACGAATTGGTGAGCGCCACCCGGTGGGGGCGCTCACCCGACATGACGCACATAGTGCCCAACTGGTTGCGTCTGCGCATCGAGACATCGGTCACGACTCGATCTCGACCCGGTTTCGAGCGTCGGCGAACGCCGTGTAGGCGTCTTTCCCAAACAGGACGAAGACGGCTTGTTCGACCCTCGTCCTGGTCCGTGTCACGGTCTCGAGGGCGATCCGGGCGGCGTCGTCGAGGGGCCACCCGTATACGCCGGTAGAGATGGCCGGGAAGGCAACGATGCGGGCAGCGAGCTCGTCGGCGACGCGCAATGCCTCCACGTGGCACGAAGCGAGGAGCCGGGGGTCACGCTGACCGGCGTTCCAGTTCGGCCCTACGACGTGGATGACCCAGCGGGCAGGCAGGTCACCAGCAGTCGTCCAGCCCGCCTGCCCGGTCGGCAGCCCGTCGGGGAACCGGCGGATGCAGTCCTCGAGAATTGCCGGCCCGCCGGCCCGGTGAATGGCGCCGTCGACGCCTCCTCCACCACGCATCCGTGTGTTGGCGGCATTGACGACAGCGTCGACCCGCTGTGTCGTGATGTCGCCCTGGACGAGTCTCACGCGCACCGGACGATGCTTGCGACGGTCGCGGGTGATTGTCCAGGCGAACGGCGGGGAATCGGAACCGGGTGCCCGCGAGTTCTCGATGCGGAGGTATGAGCCGAGGTGAACGCGTCGATCGAGGCCCAGCCGCCGCGGCGGGTGGCGATGATCAGCGTCCATACGTCCCCACTCGACCAACCGGGCAGCGGCGACGCAGGCGGTCTGAACGTCTACGTGGTCGAGCTCGCGCGCCGGCTCGCACAGCGTGGCGTCGAGGTGGAGATCTTCACCCGCGCGACGTCCAGCGCCCAGCGTTCGACGGTCGAGGTCGTTCCGGGTGTCGTGGTCAAGCATGTGATGGCAGGCCCGTACGAGGTCCTCGAACGCCGCGACCTTCCGGGGGAGCTCTGCGGGTTCACCAGCGCCGTACTGCGGGCCGAGGCGGCCGACGAGCCCGGCCGGTACGACCTCGTCCACTCCCATTACTGGCTCTCTGGCGCGGTGGCACGACGCGCCACCGCGCGCTGGCAGGTGCCGCTCGTGCACTCGATGCACACGATGGCCAAGGTCAAGAACCTCGCCTTGGCGGACGACGACGAGCCCGAGCCTCGGGATCGCATCGTCGGCGAGCACGAGGTCGTGGCCTCTGCAGACCGTCTGGTTGCGAGCACGGCGGTCGAGGCGTCCCAGCTGATCGACCTGTACGGCGCCGATCCGGCGAAGGTGGCGATCGTGGCGCCCGGCGTGGACCTCGAGACCTTCAGGCCGGGTGATAGAAGGGCGGCACGAGCTCGGCTCGGGCTCGCCGCCAATGCCGTCGTGCTGTTGTTCGCAGGACGAATCCAGCCGCTCAAGGCGCCCGAGGTGCTGGTGCGGGCAGCCGCGGCTCTGGTCGCGTCCAGCCATTTGCTCCGTGAGCGGACGGTCGTGGCTGTCGTCGGCGCCCCGTCGGGCAACGGACTGGCAGACCCGGGTTCCCTCACACATCTGGCCCACTCGCTCGACGTCGGCGACCTGGTCCGGTTCGAGCCTCCTGTGTCGCAAGCTCGACTCGCGGACTGGTACCGGGCAGCCGACCTGACGGTGGTGCCCTCGCACAGCGAGTCGTTCGGGCTCGTGGCACTGGAGTCCCAAGCGTGCGGTACCCCTGTCGTGGCGACGTCTGTCGGCGGGCTGTCCACCGTCGTGTCGCACGGGTCCACGGGGATGCTGGTCGACGGACACGACTCGGCGGGATGGGCACGAACGCTGGCGGCGCTCATCGCGGATCCTGCCCGACGCCGTCACCTCGGCCGGGGAGCGGTTGCCCACGCCCGGAAATTCAGCTGGGACGGGACAGCCGACCGCATGCTGGAGATCTACGCGGACGTGTGCGCGGTGGACCGCCCCGGACTCGTGGGCGCGAGCGCATGACGGACGCCGGCCCCGGCTCGGCAGTCACGGAGGCCGCACAGATCGTCCGCGAGCATCTCGCCGGGTTGGACGCCGCGTGGGAGGAGAGCGCCCCCGGGCGGTTCACGGTCGAGCTCCCCGGCGAGCGCAAGCTGAAGACGTCGTGCAGCCTCGCCGTGCGAGAGCACAGCCTGGTCGTGAATGCCTTCGTGGCACGCCGCCCGGACGAGAACCATGCGGGGGTACACCGGTGGCTGCTCGAGCGCAACGCCCGGCTCTCCGGCGTCGCGTTTTCCGTCGATGGGGCCGGAGACATCTACCTGGTCGGGCGCCTGCCGCTGCACGCCGTGACGGCGCCGGAGCTCGACCGGCTCCTCGGCGTCGTACTCGATGCCGCCGACTCGTCGTTCAACACGATCCTGGAGCTCGGTTTCGCCGAGTCGATCCGCCGTGAGTGGGCCTGGCGGCTGGCCCGCGGCGAGTCGACCCGCAACCTCGCCGCGTTCGAGCACCTGCGGCCGACCGACTGACGCTCGGTGCGACACCCTGACCGGCCGATAGGCTCGTGCTCATGTCCTACCGCCTGGTCCTGTTCCGCCATGGTGAGAGCGACTGGAATGCGAAGAACCTGTTCACCGGGTGGGTCGATGTCGACCTCAGCGAGAAGGGCCGCGCCGAGGCGGAGCGGGGCGGTGAGCTGATCCGCGAGCGGGACCTGCAGCCGGACATCCTGCACACGAGCGTCCTGCGGCGGGCGACCCGGACCGCGGAGATCGCGATGCAGATCGCCGAACGGTCCTGGATCCCGGTCCGCCGGTCGTGGCGGTTGAACGAGCGCCACTACGGCGCTCTGCAGGGCAAGGACAAGAAGCAGACGCTCGACGAGTTCGGCGAGGAGCAGTTCATGCTCTGGCGGCGCTCGTACGACACCCCGCCGCCGCCGATCGGCGACGACGATGAGTTCTCCCAGGTGGGCGACCCCCGCTACGCCGACCTGCCGCCGGAGCTCATGCCGCGAACCGAGTGCCTGGCGGATGTCGTCGTCCGGATGCTTCCGTACTGGTACGACGCGATCGTGCCCGATCTGCGCCGCGGACTCACCGTTCTCGTGGTCGCGCACGGCAATTCGCTACGGGCTCTGGTCAAGCACCTCGACGGGATGTCCGAGCAGGAGGTCGTCGCGCTGAACATCCCGACCGGCATACCCCTGCTCTACGAACTCGACGACGCGATGCGTCCGCTCACCGCCGGGGGCGAGTACCTCGACCCCGAAGCGGCGGTGGCCGCCATCGAGGCCGTCCGAAACCAAGGCCGCTGACCGCCGTCGGTTTGATCCCGGCCGCTGAGCGCCGTCGGTTTGATCACGTAAACCACCCTGGGCCGCGCTTCACCATGCGTAGAAACATGGTGAGGCACAGCTTCACCTGGTGAACGAACGCATTGGGCAGGCGTAGCAGCAAGCAGCGCGAGGCCTCGACCGTGATCAGCCTCGGTGTTCGGATCGGCCGGCCCTCAGATGAGAACCGCTCGGCGCTTGGATGCGCGTTCGAAGGCTTTCAGGAACCTGTTCCTGATGAGCGCGATCATGTCGAGCTCGGGCCAGATGACCCGGCAAACCTCGTAGCCGAGATCGCGCAGCATGTCCTCGCGCCGCTTCTCGCGCCACACGACCTCGGCGGCGCTCATGTCGTCCAGAGCCTCACCTCGGTACTTCTGCCGACCGTCGAACTCTCCGATGGTCGCGTGCTCGAGGAAGTGGAAGTCGACCCGCGCGACGATCAGTCCCGTTGACGGGTCGACGATGTGATCTTGAGGCACCGGCCTGGGAAGTCCGGCGAGTTCGAACGCGACGCGATTGCGTGACTCGCCAACGCTCTCGGAGCGCGGATCGGCGAATTCAACCACGCGGCCCGCACCGCGGGCTCCCGGCCAGTCCCTCATCCGATCCAGGCAACGCAACAAGGCCTCTGGGTCGTCCGGACTCAGCCGGAGCGCTGCGTCGGCGGCGACGACGCCTCGCTCGAATCCGCCCAGGCGTGCCATGTCGATCGCTGTCCGCACCGGTGATGTGGCGGCGACTCCGCCGATCTCGATGACGTCATCCGGCCAGAGCGAAGCCGCGTGGTGCTGAACGCCGGCTTCGGTTCGCGGGGAGTGGAGATCGCCCCGCGTCACGTGGGCGGTCGACAGGTCGTAGCCCCAGGTAGGCAGACCGTTCATGACGCCCGCCGAGACGTGGCTCGCGACGGCGGGTTCGACGAGGCTCAAGATCACGGCATGGACGATCGCCTTGTGTCGCGCCTCGGCAGTCATGGTCGTCCACAGCGTCCGCTCCACGTAGGCGCCACGCCGGATCCGGACCCAGACTCCCGCCCTGCACAGCCGTTCGACCTCCGTCACGGAATAGCCGTGTGCAACGGCCTGACGGCGGAGGACGACTCCGCCTTGGGTCGCAGCCAGACAGTCCAGCCGAGGGGTCATATGCCCACACTCGCGGAGTCGTCGCGAAAGCGAGTACACGGCCGACTTGCCTGTGGACGACGTTGTCGCCAGGTGCGGGCCTGTGGATTTCGTCCGACTGCGACCCTCACCAGGGAAGGCTGCGCTTCACCATGTTTCTGGGCCTGGTGAAGCGCGGCCCCGGGTGGTTTACGTGATCAAACCAGGGCCCCGCGACGCGCTAGTGGCCGGGTGCGCTCGCGGACCACTCGACCTCGCCGGTGACCATGTACCGGACGTTCGCGGCGATGTTGACCGCGTGGTCGGCGAACCGCTCGTAATAACGGCCGAGCAGCGCCACGTCGACGGCGACCTCGACACCCCGCGACCAGCTGTCGTCGAACATCACGACGAACAGCGACCGGTGCAGGCGATCCATCTCGTCGTCGTCCGTTGCGAGCTCCACAGCGGCCTCGAGGTCACGCAGCCGCAGTACGGAGCCCGCCTTGGCGGCCATCGCCTCGGCGGTCTGGCCCATGTCCTTGAACGTTGTGCGGAACTCCTCCGGCACCGCGACCTCGGGGTAGCGCATCCGGGCCACCTTGGCGACGTGCACGGCGAGATCACCCATGCGCTCGAGGTCGGATGCGCTGCGCTGTGCGGCCAGCATCGTGCGCAGGTCACCCGCGACCGGGGCCTGGGTCGCCATGAGCTCGAGGATCCGTTCGTCGACCTCGAGTTGGTCGCGGTTCAGTTCCGCGTCGGCTGCGACCGTCCGGTCGGCGAGCTGGATGTCCGCGTCGAGGAGGGCGGTCGTGGCCGCGCGGATCTGGTCGCCTGCCTTACGGGTCATGCCGATCAGTTGGCTCGTGATCTCCTCGAGCCGCTCGGTAAAGGCTTCGCGCATCCGATAGTCGCCTCGCTCGACGGGTCGGTGGTACAGGTTGGCGTAGGTGTCAGCGTTCCCCGATTCCGGGTTTCCAAAGGCTAGGTGGGACGAGATTGCCGGTCGGCTCCGAGAGGTGAACCGGCCGGTAAGAGTCGGTGAACAACACGCCGCCGACTCCTGCCGGGGTGCGCTCCGATGTCCGTTGCGCCGTGCACGGCACCTAACATCAGCGAATGTGGAGGTCGTCACCACTGCATCACTGACAGCGTGCATCGGCGCGCTGGTCGGCCTTGCCGCAGGCCTGGCGTTCCGGGCCAGCGAGCGCGAGCAGCGAACGATCCCGCAGACGCCCCCTCCGCGGGTGCCCGACGGCGTCGACGAGGTGCTCTCGGTGCTGCGGGCGAGTGCCGTGCTGCTCGACGAGAGCCTGGACGTGGTCAAGGCGAGTCCGTCGGCCTACGCATTCGGCCTGGTCCGCCAGGAGCGTGTCGCGGTTCCGGAGCTGCTCGAGGTGGCCGGCGCCGTCTCGAGAGACGGACAGATCCGTGAGGCCAAGCTGCAGATCGCCCGCTCCCGCGACACGGCGCAGACGTTGCACGTTGTCGCCCGGGTTGCGCCGCTCACCCACGGGCTGCTCCTCGTGCTGGTCGAGGACCGGACGCAGGCCATCCGCGTCGACGAGGTCCGCCGCGACTTCGTCGCGAACGTCTCGCATGAGCTCAAGACACCGGTTGGTGCACTGAGCCTGCTCGCCGAGGCCGTCCAAGACGCCAGTGACGATCCCGAGGCCGTGCGGCGGTTCGCGGCACGGATGCAACAGGAGGCCGGACGCCTGACCCGGTTGGTCCAGGAGATCATCGACCTGTCCCGCCTCCAGTACGACGACCCTGTCGACTCGCCCGACCTGGTGGAGATCGACGACGTCGTCGCCGCTGCGATCGACCGGAGCCGTGTGGACGCCGAGAACCGCCACATCCGGTTGGCCTCCGGCGGGCATCCCGGCCTCCAGGTTCTCGGCAACGAGGCGCAGCTGACCGTGGCTCTCAGCAACCTGGTGGAGAACGCCGTCGCGTACAGCGAGCCCCACACCCGGGTTGCGGTCGGCGTCCGCCGCCGGGGCGACCAGGTCGAGATCAGCGTCACCGACCAGGGCCTCGGCATTCCCGAGGGTGAGCTAGGGCGGATCTTCGAGCGCTTCTACCGGGGCGATCCCGCGCGTTCGCGGACGACCGGAGGGACCGGCCTGGGACTCTCGATCGTCAAGCACGTCGCCGCCAGCCACGGCGGCGAGGTGACTGTCTGGAGCGCTCGCGGTTCCGGTTCGACGTTCACGCTGCGCCTGCCCCTGCACCCACACCCCGAACGGCCCGGACAGTCATCCGAGCCGACCGCCGCGATTCCGGAGGCCACGCCGTGACCCGAGTGCTCGTTGTCGAGGACGAGGAGTCCTTCAGCGACGCCTTGTCCTACATGCTCCGCAAGGAGGGTTTCGAGGTTGCCGTGGCGGCCAACGGCAACGACGCCCTCGACGAATTCGACCGAAGCGGCGCGGATCTCGTCCTGCTCGACCTGATGCTGCCGGGTCTCCCGGGCACCGAGGTCTGCCGGCAGTTGCGCGCCCGGTCCAGCGTGCCCGTCATCATGCTCACGGCCAAGGACTCCGAGATCGACAAGGTCGTCGGCCTCGAACTGGGTGCGGACGACTATGTCACCAAGCCGTTCTCGTCTCGCGAACTGGTCGCCCGGATCCGCGCCGTGTTACGCCGCGGCACCGAGACGACCGAACTCACCCCGCCCGTGCTCGAGGCCGGGCCGGTGAGGATGGACGTCGATCGCCACGTGGTCACCGTCAGTGGCGATTCGGTGCGGCTGCCGCTGAAGGAGTTCGAGCTGCTCGAGTTGCTACTTCGCAACGCCGGGCGGGTGCTGACCCGCGGCCAGCTCATCGACCGGGTCTGGGGCGCGGACTACGTCGGCGACACCAAGACCCTGGACGTGCACGTCAAGCGGCTCCGGGCCAAGATCGAACCCGACCCGGCCCAGCCGACCTACCTACAGACGGTGCGTGGCCTCGGCTACAAGTTCGAGGCATGAATCATGCGGACGGGGTGCTGCGCGGGGAGATGAGCGCGTCCTCGTACAGGCCGTCGGCCGGCTTGACCAGGGCTTCGACGGTGGCCCGCGGCGCCTGCTCGAAGCGGAACTCGATCTCGACGAACTGCCCGGGCTCGATGTCGCCGCCATCGACATCCAGGCGGTTCGAGTCCGGGGAGAGGGACGCGTAGCCACCGGCCGGGAGCTCGAGCGAGCCATCGGGCGGCGTGGCGGCGGACTCGTCCACGTGCACCTCGACCAGCCGGTCTTCGGCTCCCCGGTTGGCGAAGGATGCGAAGACGGTGGCTTCGTCGCCGTTCTCCGAGGCGACGACGACGACGTTGCGTACCGCGATGTCACCCGCATCGGCGCTGGTGCCGTCGGCGGGGTCGTACACCTGCTGGGTCTGCTCGTGGACTGAGCCGCAGCCAACCAGGGCCGAGGCCAGCACCGGGAGCACAGCGAGTACCGCCGTGCGGCGCCTGACAGGTCGGATCACCGGAAAGCTCCTCGCGCATCGTCGACGGGTCGCCACGCGCGGCGACCGACCGGGGCCAAGAGTACCGACGCGATCATCCCCATGCGCTACGGGCGACCAGGACGGCGACGGCGAGGGCACCGACGGCGACCGCGGCCGGAAAACTGGTCCGCCCTCCGACCGGGCCCGCGGCGGACAGTATGGCGAGCCCTGCGCCGGCGCCGAATGCGGCCCATTCCCACGGCTGCGTGCTGTCCGCCGGGCCGAGGATGAGCAGGGCGAGGGCCGTCAGCAGCGCCGCCGCCGTTCCGATCCGTAGCACCGCCAGAGAAACGCGCTGCGGCAGACCCAGCGTGCCAGTTGCCCGGTCGCCGGCGTAGTCCGGCAGCACATTTGCCCCGTGCGCCCCGATCCCCAGGACGGCTCCGGCGATGATCATCCAGGTAGGCGGGAGCGTCTCTCGCGGCGACACGAGCCAGACCACGACCGGCAACAGGCCGAAAGCGACGGCATAGGGTGCCCACGACCACCAGGTCCGCTTCAGCCCCAGGTCGTAGGCCAGCGCCCCTCCGACGGCGGTGAGGTGGGCCAGACCCGGTGCGGGCCCGAGACCGAGTGACAGCGGGACGCAGGCGACACCTGCCGCGACCGCCGCGGCTCGTACCGCCGGTGCCGAGACCAGGTCCAGCGCCAACGGCTTGTCGAGACGGCCGACGGCCTGGTCGCGGTCGCGGTCCAGCAGGTCGTTCGTCCATCCCACACAGAGTTGCCCGGCGAGGACGGCCGCCGCGAGCAGGCCGAGGATCGGCCCGCGGGCTCCGGCAGCCGCGGCCAACACAGTGGTCAGCACGGTCACGGCGGCGGCGGGTAACGGATGGCATGCGAGCACCAGCCCTCGAGCGCCGCCTGCCGTCAGACCGCCCGTCCGCCCCACACCCACCCCGCCAGTCTCGTGTGGCCACACCCTGCTACCGAAACCCGTGACAAGCATGAGCCTGAGCGTTTGTCAAGCCCTGGTTTGCCGTTTGACCAGCACAAACGCGACCACCGTGCGCTGCCCGGCGTGTTATCCTGGTCACGGGAAAGGGGACAGAACCATATGACGTTCAAGGTCGGCGAGACGGTTGTCTACCCGCACCATGGGGCCGCCCTCATCGAGGCGATCGAGTCCCGTGTCATCAAGGGAGAGGAGCGCAAGTACCTCGTCCTGAAGGTCACCCAAGGTGATCTGACCGTCCGCGTCCCCGCGGACAACGTCGACCTGGTAGGCGTCCGCGACGTGGTCAACCAGGAGGGGCTCGACCGGGTGTTCGAGGTGCTTCGCGCGCCGCACACCGAAGAGCCCACCAACTGGTCCCGCCGCTACAAGGCCAACCTCGAGAAGCTCGCGTCCGGTGACGTGATCAAGGTGGCCGAGGTCGTACGCGACCTTTGGCGCCGCGAGCGTGACCGTGGCCTGTCCGCGGGCGAGAAGCGCATGCTGGCCAAGGCCCGGCAGATTCTCGTCTCGGAACTTGCCCTGGCCGAGCACACCAACGAGGACAAGGCCGAGACGCTGCTCGACGAGGTCCTCGCCAGCTGAGCACCCCGAAAGGCCCCGCTCCCGCGCCTGGGAGCGGGGCCTTCGGCGTTTGGTGTCGCGTGCACGTTGCGTCCGTGCCGGTTTGATCACGTAAACCACCCGGAGCTGCCCTTGACTAGGCTTGCAGACCTGATGAAGCGGGGTTCCGGGTGGTTTACGTGATCAAACTCGGCTGGGCGGACGAGCCGTGACCACCGCGTGCATCGTGCCTGCGGCCGGTCGCGGGGCCAGGCTCGGTCCGGGTACGCCCAAGGCGCTGCGCCTGCTCGGCGGCGAGCCGCTCCTCGTGCACGCCGTCCGGTCCGCCATCGCCTCCGGGGTCGTCGACCTGGTCGCCGTCGCCGCCCCTCCGTCGGAGGCCGACGACGTACGTGACCTGCTCAAGCCGCATGCACCGGAGCTCGTCGTCGTCGCAGGGGGCGCGACGCGCAAAGCCTCGGTCGCCGCCGCCCTGGCCGAGGTGCCGGCCGCGGTCGACGTGGTCCTCGTCCATGACGCCGCCCGGTGTCTCGCCCCGCCGGAGTTGTTCACTGCCGTCACGAGCGCCGTCAGGCGCGGCGCCGACGCCGCCGTACCTGTGGTTCCGGTCACCGACACCGTGAAGCAGGTCCACGGCGACAAGGTCTTCGCGACGCTCGACCGGTCCGAGCTCTACATCGTGCAGACCCCGCAGGCATTCCGCCGAGCCGTGCTCGACCATGCCCACGCAACGGTCGACGAGGACGCGACCGACGACGCCGGCCTGGCGGAACGCGCGGGAGCAGTGGTGCGCGTCGTCGCCGGAGACGACGAAGCCTTCAAGATCACCCGGCCGCTGGATCTCCTGCTCGCGGAGATCGTGCTGTCCCGACGAGGGGCGGGTGCATGAGGCCGCACGTCGGGGTCGGCGTCGACGTCCACCCGTACGAGACGGGACGCCCCTGCCATATCGCGGGCCTGAGTTGGCCGGATGAGCCGGCCGGATGCTCGGGGCATTCCGACGGTGATGTCGCGGCACACGCCGCCTGCGACGCGCTGCTCTCGGCCGCCGGCCTGGGCGACCTCGGAGCGGTCTTCGGCACCGACCGGGCCGAGTTGGAGGCTGCGTCGGGGACGGCGCTGCTGGCCGAGGTCGCCCGGCAGGTGCGAACGGCCGGGTTCGAGATCGGCAACGTCGCGGTGCAGGTGGTCGGCAACCGACCCCGTATCGGCGACCGCCGCGGAGAGGCTGAGAAGGTGTTGTCCGACGCTGTACAAGCGCCGGTCTCCGTCAGCGGCACCACGACCGATGGTCTCGGCCTGACCGGACGCGGCGAGGGGCTTGCCGCCGTGGCCACCGCACTCGTGCTGGCCCACGACGAACCAGCCCGCGACGAGACCGGCGGCACCGGATAGCAGCCCGCACGGTTCGCCGGCGTGCATTGGCCCACCACCATCGCCGATACCCTTGTG
>JBKPCP010000033.1:0-13487 GCA_046727475.1 Actinomycetota bacterium
GCCAAGGGCCTGTATCCCAACGTCGACTTCTTCGCCGCCAGCGTCTATCACGCTCTCGGCATCCCGACCGACCTGTTCACCCCCGTCTTCGCGATATCCCGGATGAGCGGATGGACCGCGCACGTCATCGAGCAGCACGAGGACAATCGGCTGATCCGGCCGGACAGCGAGTACACGGGGCCGCGCGACCAGCACTGGGTGCCGGTCGACCAGCGGTGAGCAGGGTCCAGGGCGCGCACCGGCGGGTCCGGGGCGTCTGGCACGAATGGCCGCTCATCCTGGTGCTCACGGTGCTCGGTACCGCGCTGTGGATCGTGGCGGCCGACCACTTCAGACGGGGCACGGTCCTCTTCGCGCTCGGTGTCTGTCTCGCGGCTGCTCTACGGGCCGTGCTCCCAAACGGTTCGGCCGGGCTGCTGCGGGTTCGCTCCAGGGTCGTCGACGTGCTGACCCTCGCGGTACTCGGCGGCGGCACGTTGGTCGCGGCGCTGATCGTGCCGCCACCTTCCTGAGCTGCGCAGGCGGTGGTTGGCCCGGGCGGCCGACCCCGTTAGCGCCCTCGATCGCCCACACCCGCTGCGGCCACTGGCGGGCGAGCCTGAGCATGCCCCGGTAGCTGCCGGTGTCGGAGCCGAACCTGCCGGTCGCGCGCAGCACCTCCCGGGTGTCGCGGGCCTCGATCGTCACCGGCCGCTTGTGCGGGTCAATCCCGATCACCACACGGTCCATCACCGTCCTCCTCACCCTCGACCAGGTGGCCTCGGTCAGCGAGGACGGGCAACGCTGTTTCGAGCAGAGCACACCCTTCTTGAGGCACGCCTCGCCACGGTGCACGACCGGGCCGCATGCCATGAGAGAGCCACACCAGGAAGAGCGGTGGGCAGCCGATGAGAGAGCGACCGGCCGGGCACCTACCCGAGACTGACCAGCCAGCCAGCCCGCCCCGAGCAACAAACAGCCGATGAGCGCACAACCGTCGCAAGGCGCGAGCAGTGCAGCTGCTTGGGCTAGCCTGCGATGGTGTCGCTCAGCTGGTCCCAGGCCCTCGCTTGGCGTATGCGGCAGCAGCTACTCGACCCGGTTGGCACCGAATCGGTCGCAGGTGTCGTTCGCCGCTTAGCTGGCTAATGGCAGCCTCCGCCGAGCGGATTTCGCTGCTCACATGTGAGTTGGTCAAAAGGCGGCGTGTTGGGGACGTTCTGGACCCAACCGTTGTAGACGAGTGGAATCGGCAGCACTCCCTGTCCGCCCATGCCGGCATTGCCGAGGACGCGGTCGTCGGCGCGGGTGCCCTGGCCGGCGGTAAGCACTACCCGGCCGATCACCGCAGCGTCGGTTGGCTCACCGTCGTTATTGGGGTCGGGATCAACCACAATCAGGCTGTTGGAGAACTTGCTGGAGACATAGGCCAAGTAGCCCGCGCCGCGTTTGGCGCCGAAATTTACGCCGTGGCAGCCAGCGTCACAGGGCAGGCTCTTGACCAGCGCGTCGGTGTCGGTGTCGATGATCGTAATCGTCCCGGTCAACGTATTGGCCGTCACGACGTACTTGCCGTTGGGGCTCACGGGCGTCTGGATGGGGAGCGCCCCGATCGGCCCGGTGACCGCGCCACTGATCGGGTCGTAGTTGGCCAGCAGGTTGATCGTCTTGATCACCCGCTGCGGTGCGGACATGTCCACGACGCTGATCGTGCTGTCGAGGTAGTTGGAGACGTAGTATTTGCTTGCGTCGGGCATCATCCCGGTTGCGATCGGCAGCGTGCCGGTAGGCAGCTTGGCGGTGATCGTGCCTGCAGGGACGTCTATCAGCGTCGAGTCGTTGGTGTTGGAGTTCGGCGTCGTCATCGCGTGGCCGTCCGAGCTCATCCAGTGGGCATGGGGCTGCCCAGCCAGCTCGCCCTCGCGCTGGACGGGAATCCGGCGATCGATGTTTGTCGCGCGCGGACTGAGCTCCACGACCGCGTCCTCACCGTTGAGAGTTACGTGCACCTGATCGGTGTCGGTCCTGGTCATCACGTGCGCTGGTGCCTCGCCGACCTCGATATTCGCCACCAGCCTGCCGTTGTCCCGGTCGAACGCTGCAAGCGCCGTCCCGAACCACTCGGAGTTATAGATCACTTGCTGACGTCGGTCGGTCCACATGTTGTGCGGGTTGTTGAGATTGATCCTCGGCAGGGCGAACTTCTTGGTGACCTGCCAGCTCGAGGTGTCGACCGCGGTCGCCGCTCCGGGCTTGGTCTTGCGAGCCGTCAGCTCGTACTGGGTGTCGATCCAGACCTCACCGACGCCGGTTGCCGTGGGCGCCACGGCGGCTGGGAGTGAGACCGGCTCGTGGAAGTACTCCCCAAGGAAGGTGTCCAGGTTGGGGATCGACACCGGTGCGCCGCTCTGGTCATAAGCGAGCACTGGAACCGGCGGGTACACGGGGTCCCAGGTCGTCGCGTGGCTTGCGCTGAAGACCTGGTAGTTGGCCGGGTTGGTGATGACGAAGAAGGCCCGGACCAACCGCAGCGCAAGATCGGACGCAGTCGGGATAGTCACGCCGTTGACCAGTGTGATCGTTTTGCCCAGGTCGAGCTCAGGCGTCGCCGGATCATCGACGATCACTGCGCCCAGCATGAACGGGTGCAGCTCGCAGACAAACACGTACAGGCCCGGGCTGGTCAGGCGGACCTGCTCCGTGCCTCTGAACGCTGTTGGCTGGTCGAACGGCATGTTCGCAGCGCCGGTGGGAAAGAGCAGGCTCGTCGTCGTGTGCACGGTCTCGGTCTCGGGTTGACGGATGATGAAGCGGACCCTGTCCCCGGGCGAGGCGACCACAAGCGAGCGGGTGCCAGCGATGTCCACGCCGGCGTCGAACCAGTTGCCCGGATTATCGGTCAGGACGAGCTGGTGGGGTGGCGTGTCCGCCGTCGCGACCGAGTTGCCGGTGGAGCCGGCCCCGATGAACGCAAGCAGGCTCATGACTGCGGCAAGCGTGACCATCCGTGGCCACCATCCGACGCTACGCATCCGGACCGGACGTCGGGCCACTCCAATCAGCAGCAGCGCAAGCGGCAGTGCGACCATCTGCGCAACCAGCGCATCGCGGACGCCGTGCTCCAGCAGGCTCAGCACCCCGCCAGCGTCGTGATGCTGGCCGGCGGCGACGTCGTGCTGTGCGGCGGCTACCAGGCGATCGATCTTGTCATGCACGCCCGTCGCGAGGACCAGCAGCAACCCCAGCACGCCCGCAACACCCACAGCCTGGACGACCAGCGGACGACGCCGGGTCAGCCACAACCCCCCAGCCAACGCCACCAGCGCAACCGGCACGGCCAGCAGCCCGTCGCGCAGTATGTGGGCGGTGTGACCAGCGGCCGTATCGGTATAGCCGAGGACGACAGCGTGGTATAGATGCGACCAGCCAACCACCCCGAAAGCTAAGGCTAACGCCGGAAGGAGCAACTCGCGGCTCCGTCGGATGCACGCTCGACCGCAACGGTAGAGAGCGACGGCCATGTTGTCTCGCCTCCTTGGGACGCACCGGTGTCCGGAGTCGACTGTCAACTTGACTGTGATAAACACATCATGCTCGCGATGCACGCAGGGTGAAAACCCGATTCGTTCCATCCGTATTTTCCGCAGTCTTGTCGTAATCGGTTGCTGAACCCGGCAACGGTCTCACCACGTGGTATCGCTACCGAGGATCGATCATCCCCAGCCCCCGGGGCAGGACGCCGGCAACGATCTCCACGCCCTGGCGAGGCTTGTGGAGAGGCCGGTGCATTGAAAGGTGCACGCCGGGTTTGGGAAGCGGCCCGGGAAACGGACCCGACACGCTGGCACCGCGCCCCCGGCCGACTTCACCGACCGCCCACAGAGGTTCTCGTGAGGTTCGTCGACGACCACCAGCAGGTGTTCGGGTCGAGCCGATCTAATGAATGGCGAGGGGTGCGCTGCCGGGGACTTCTTGAGCCGATTGGAGCCGTGAGCTCGCGGCGGCCGACCGGGGCTTCGGCGGCGCGCCTCCCGAGGCTTGTGGGCGCCGGTGGACACCCTCGAGGAGGGCCGGCGTCGGGGCCGGCGCGGATGGCGCGCACCCAGACTACTGCCGAGCTCGCGAGCACGATGATGATCAGGATCGCGAAGAAGGCCGCGAGGAGGCCGTCGATCGTCGAGTTGAGGACGACCTGCTCCATGTCCCCAACATCCTTAGCGGGCGGGAGGACCTCGCCCCGGTCGAGGGCGTCCTGGAAGCGGTTGCGCTGGGTGAAGAAGCCAACCCGCGGGTCGGACGAGAACACCTTCTGGAACGACGCCGTCAGCGTCACCGTGGCGTCCCATGCGAGCGGGATGGCGGTGATCCACGCCCAGCGGATCTTGCCGTGCTTGATCAGCAGCGTGGTCGCCAGCGACAGCACCACCGCGGCGAGCAGCTGGTTTGGCGATGCCGAACAGCGGAAACAGCTGGTTGATGCCGCCGAGCGGGTTCGTGACTCCGGTGTAGAGGAAGTAACCCCAGGAGCCGACGACGATGGCGCTGGTCAGCCACAGGCCGGGAGTCCAGGAGACCCAACCGATCGGCTTCCACACGTTGCCCAGCGTGTCCTGCAGCATGAAGCGCCCGACCCGAGTTCCCGCATCCACGGTCGTGAGGATGAACAGCGCCTCGAACATGATCGCGAAGTGGTAGAAGAACGCAGTCAAGCCAGCCCCGAACGCCGAGGAGAAGATCTGGGACATGCCGACAGCGAGGGTTGGCGCACCGCCGGTCCGGGCCACCAGCGTCTGCTCCTCCACTCGTTCGCGGCCGCCTGCAGTTGGTCGGGCGTGATGGTGAAGCCAAGGCCGGCGACTGCCTCCGAGGCCGACTGCAGCGAGTCGCCCGGAAGCCCGCCGGGGAGTTCATTGCGAAGTACAGGCCCGGTTCGATGACGCATGCGGCGATCAGCGCCATCACGGCGACGAATGACTCCATCAGCATGGCGCCGTAACCGATCATGCGGACCTGGGACTCCTTCGGTGAACACAGTTGTCGCCGGCATCTGCAGGCGCGGAGCAGCGACCAGGACGCCCACCGCGAGCAGCACGATGGTGCCGATCTTCATGAACGCGGAAAGGTAGTCACGCGGTGCGAGCAGCATCCAGACCGGCAGGACCGAGGCGAGGAAGCCGTAGATCACCAGGCACCACACGAGTGTCGTCGGCGAAAGGGTGAACGGGTGAACGCCTCGGCCCAGCTGGACTCCGAGAACCAGCCGCCAGCAACGATGGCGAGCAGCAGCAGGCAACGCCGATGATGCTGGTCTCCACCACCGTGCCGGGTCGCAGTACCCGCATGTAGAAGCCCATGAATAGCGCGATCGGGATGGTCATCGCGATGGAGAAGGTTCCCCACGGGAGTCGGCGAGCGCGTTGACCACGACCAGGGCCAGCACCGCCAACAGGATGATCATGATGGAGAACACGGCGACGAGTGCGGCGGCACCACCGAACGCGCCGACTTCCTCGCGGATCATCTGACCGAGGCTCTTGCCGTCGCGTCGCTGGGAGAAGAACAGGATGACTATGTCCTGGACCGCGCCGGCGAAGATGACACCCACGATGATCCAGATGGTCCCCGGCAGGTAGCCCATCTGCAAAGCAAGCACCGGTCCGACCAGCGGTCCAGCCTTTCGCACGTCCTGGCCACCGCAACACCGAAATATGACATGACAAGATCATCGAAGACCCTACGCACCCTACTGAGAGACGGGGGCTAAGGTTGTGCGCGATGTGTCCCTGTCGACGCCGAGTCGGGAGCCGCCATGACCGAGACAAACCCAACCCTGTATGAGAAGTTGGGCGCTGAGGTGGGCATCCGTAAGGCGGTCGACGTCTTCTACGACCGGGTTGTCGCCGACTCGACGCTGGCCTCGTACTTCTCCGGGATCGACATGCCTGCGCTGCGCCGGCATCAGGTCGCGATGTTGTCCACCGCCACCGGCGGGCCTGCGCAGTACGACGGCCGCGATATGGAATCGGCGCACGCCGGGCTCGATGTCAAGGATGAGCACTTCGATCGCGTGGTCGAGCACCTTGCGGGCACCCTGACCGATCTCGGGGTCGACCAAGAGAGCGTCGGCATGGTCGGTGCCACCCTCACCTCGCTCCGCCCGGCCATCGTCACCTCCTGAGACGCTGTGACGGAGATCGACACTGACGGCCTGAAGAGGAACTTCACCGCCGTCGCCGCCCACGGCGGAGACGACGTCGCGTTGTTCTTCTACAGCTACCTGTTCCTGCACTACCCGGAGACCCGGGACATGTTCCCGCCGGCGATGACCCGCCAGCGCGACCGGCTAATCGGCGCCCTGGGACGCATCGTGTCCCAGGTCGACCAGGTCGCCGACCTCGTACCGTTCCTCCAAGACCTCGGCCGAGACCACCGCAAGTTCGGGGCGCTTGCACCGCACTACCCTGCAGTCGGCGAGTCGCTCGTGGCGACGCTGCGTCATTTCAGCGGCGATGCCTGGACCCCGAAGCTCGAGGCCCACTGGTCGGCCGCTTATGGGCTCGTCGCGGACGCGATGATCGACGCGGCCGAAGAGGCGGCGAAGACCGAGCCACCCTTCTGGGAGGCGGAGGTGGTCGACGTCGACCGCCGTACGTTCGACATAGCCGTCCTTCGCGTTCGAACCGCCGAGCCGCTGCCATACGTCGCCGGGCAGTCCTTCGCCGTCGAGGCGCCAGACCTTCGCCCTCGGGAGTGGCGTTGGTATACCCCGGCGAACCCGCCAGGTGACACCGAGCTCGAGTTGCACGCGCGTCTCGTGGCCGGGGGCCCGGTGTCGACCACTCTGGTCCGATCTGCCAGGCCCGGGGATCGGCTACGCCTCGGCCCACCGATAGGAAGGCTCACGCTGGACGAGAACTCCGATCGGCCGCTGCTGCTCGTGGCAGGCGGGACCGGTCTGGCACCTATGAAGGCGCTGGTGACGCAGCTCGCCGCCGACGGTGGCCACCGGCGTACCTCGTTGTTTTTCGGCGCACGTACCGTCCGTGAGGTGTACGACCCGGACGCCATGGCCGCTCTCAACGCCGCTCACGACTGGCTGACCGTCGTCACCGCCGTCTCCGATGACCCCCGATGGCATGGAGAACGCGGCCTTGTCGGCGAGGTCGCAGTCGCAGCCGGCGACTGGGCCGACCACGACGCCTATGTTTGCGGATCCCCGCCGATGGTCGAGGCTACGGTAAAACTCCTCGTGGACCACGGAGTGCCCGAGGAGAACATCAGGTTCGACGAGTTCGGCGAGAGCTAGGCGGCCGTGGAAGGAGACAAGCTATGACCGCGGACACCGACAGGAACCACCAAACGGCCAGCCTCACCGCAGAGGACCTCCGGAGAACCACCTTCCCGGAGACCCGCGGCCGGTCCCTTGGCTACGACCATCAGGCTGTGGAGGCGTTTGTGGAGCGCTGCGCGGCCAGCGTGGAGCAGCTCTCCACCCGGGTTCGGGAGCGGGAGCAAGAAATCGAACGGCTGCAGCGGCGCGTCATGGAGCCCGACAACCAGGACCGCGTGCTCCAGTCACTCAGTATCCTCACCAAGGCCCAGCAGACCGCCGATACGACCGTCGCGAATGCGAACGCGTATAGCGGTCGGGTGATGGCCGAGGCCCGCTCGTTGTACGACGACGCTCGGCGCCAAGCCGCGGAGTTGACCGACGAGGCTCATCGCCAAGCCGAGGACGCGGCCGACGCCGTAGCCGCCGAACACGGCGAGGTGGAGCGGCAGACCGTCTACCTGCGGACCCTGCGCGACGTCACCCGCACGCAGATGGAGAAGTTTCTGATCGGGCTCCTCGACCACGTGGCAGAGGAGTACGGCCGGGCTCACCCCGATGCAGCGGACGCAGCAGCGAAGCAGGCCGCCGCCCGCCGCGTCGTCGGCTCCGGAAACTACGTCACAGAGGACACGGGAACAACCATGGACACCGGCGCCGCGGCGGACGTCGCGGATGACGGCGCCGCGCCAGGCGATCGCAGTCGCCGCCCAAGCGCGAAGTACCCTCGTTGAGCCGGTAATGCTGGCGACGAAGATCGGGACGCATTGGGCTATGTGGTGATTCCCCAGTCGCGAAACACCGCCTCGACGTCGGCGCCGACCACGGGCGGGATGGTGGGCCTGCCCGGCGCGGTGCGGGAGAAGTGCAGTGCCGGTGCGGCCTGAACCACGCCGTCGATGGTGATAAGGGTGGCTCTTCCGAGTTTGATGAGAACGACCCAGAGAAGCGCGAGCGCGGGTTTCGTCCAGTCGTAATGTGCGTGGACTCGGGTCACCAGTCCAGTGTCACCGTTGGGCAGTTCCCGACCTGCAGGACCTTAAGGTCGGACAGTGGGTGTCGATGTCCCTGACCCGTCGGAAGAGACCTGGCGATGCCTCGCAGAACGGTCGCCTCTGAACGTCTCGCCTGCGGGCATGGCTGGACCAGCAGCACCGCCGTGCCGATCCACGCACGGTGATGGGTTGACCCGATCCTGGGCGGCCGCAAGACTCGGTTGTGTTGGGAGCCGCCCGGCGCAGAGCCGGCGACGATTGCGGCGTCCCAGCATCACCTCGCAAAGCAGTGGAGTTGGAGGGGCCGATGCAACCGACAAGGCTCCGTCGCTGTACGACCGCCTCGGCGGCGCCTACAACATCGCCGCGATGATCGACGACCTCATCGACCGGGTCATGACCGATCCCCGGTTGAACAAGAATCCGGCCGTGGACGAGGCGCATCATCGGGTCTCCCCGGCAGGCTTCAAGTTCCTCGTCACCGAGACGGTCTGCCAGGCCGCGGGCGGGCCGCAGCAGTACTCCGGACGGCCCATGGGTGATTCGCACCGCCACCTCGCCAACACCGCAGACGAGTGGGACGCCTTCATGGACGAACTGCAGTTGGCGCTGGCGAAGTTCCAGGTGCCGCCTGCGGAGGAGACCGAGGTCGTCGCCATCATCGAGAGCACCCGGGACGCCATCGTCGTTCCTCCGCTGCGGCCGAGGCCACCGAGCCCATAGCCCTCTCGGCTGTCGGACGAGGACGAGACAGACGCGTTCCCGCGTGTCGGCGAGCAGAGCTCGGGCCTCGCTGGCATGTCTTTCGGGTGCCTCCCATGAACAGGAGTAGGTCATGTCGCAGTCGGCAGAAGAGGCCATTGGTACGGTCGTCTCCCTCTGGCGGTATCCGGTCAAGTCCATGATGGGAGAGGAGTTGAACGCCGCTGAGGTCAGTGAACGCGGACTGCTGGGAGACCGCGCCTACGCTCTGGTCGACCGCTCGGACGGGAAGGTCGCCAGTGCGAAGAACCCGCGGAAGTGGCCGCAGATGTTCGAATACCGCGCTTCCTTCGTCGACCCTCCGCGCCGAGGCGCGGAGGTGCCGCCCATCCGCGTCACCCTGCCGGATGGCACGGTCGTCAGCAGCCTCCAAGCGGACGTCCATGAATCTCTCTCGCGTGTGCTCGGACGTGAGGTGACTCTTGAGGCGGCCGAGCGGGGCCAACGAGAGGCAGCCGAGTCCTCGATCCCCAAGCCTTGGGCTCGACGAGCCGAGGAGTATTGGCCGGACATGGAGGGCCTCGACGAGCGGGATACCGTCACCGACTTCGACCTACCAGAGGGCACGTTCTTCGATTGCGCCGTCATCCATGTGCTAACCACCGCAACCCTTGACCGGCTTCGCGAACTGTATCCCCAGGGCCGATTCGAGGTCCGTCGTTTCCGGCCGAATGTCGTCGTGGAAACGCCCGACCGCGCGAAGGACTTCGTCGAGGATGCCTGGATCGGCCGGACGGTGCGCATCGGAGACGAGGTGCAACTGGCTGTCACCGGCCCCTGCCCCCGATGCGTGATGATAACGCTGTCCCAAGGAGATCTGGCCAAGGATTCGGGCATCCTGCGCACGGCAGCCCAGCACAACAAGGTCAATGTCGGCGTATACGCCTCTGTACTGCGGGGTGGCCACGTCCGCCGCGGTGATGCCATCAGGCTGGAGTAGAACCGAATACGCGGACCACGCGCCCAGGAGGTCGCCACACCTCGCCTCTCCGGTCATCCAGGCATGCGGGCCGCCGCGCCGTCGCCTACCCGTCCTGCCGAGCATGATTGTCTCGTTGACTGGCGGTCTCGCCCGTTCCTTGTCAGTTGGGGGGACACGAGCATCCCGCGGGATCAGCACCCCATGGGGTCATCCATCCTCGAGTCCTTCGAGCTCGAACCCCCGACCCCCATCCATCGCGCCGCTGCTGGCCGCCTTTGGCGCGCCTGGCGGCTATACACGGCGCTCACCGCCGTTGTTGGCCTCGGTCTGACCATCTGGACGGCTCTCGCGTTCCAGCGAGACGCTGCGAGCCTCGGACTCATGCAACGCGGCCTCATCATCGTTTACTGGAGTTGGATCGTGCTGCTGAGCATCCACCTCATGACGAATCCGCCCCAACCCTGACCTACGCATGTAGAGGCTTCTGCAGCATCCCGCATTAGGTGCACACCCTCTTGAACGGGAAAGTGGCCACGTCGATGAGGTACGACTCGGCGTGACCCAGCATCCCGACGAGGCCCACCCGACAGGTCCGTATCAGCGTCAGGCAACGTGGCGTCTCTGGGTAGCCACGGGGACGCCCGCCCACTGCCGCTCGGCGTGCGGTCGGATACGCACGCGAATGCCGCGGTCGGCGTGGAACGCTACGCGGCCGTCCGCATGTTGCCGCGAAGTGCATGCTGTCGGCTCTGCAGCCCCAGCGCGGGGATAGGTCCGACGAGGCACGGCTGCGCTACCACCAGCCGTCGGTGGCGCAATACTCACCCTGAGGCCCGCATCTCTCGGTCGGGTGGCCTGCTCCGGGGACTGTCGCAGTGTGGACAGCGCCGGCTACAGAATGGCCGCCAGGATCTCCGTCCGCTGGAGTGGTCAGCACCTGCCCGTGGCAGCGATCACTGTCCGCCGCGGCCACGGTGTGCTCGTGGCCTGTGCTCTCCATGGCGGGTAGGCGCTACTCAGCCTCGTGCGATGTGTGCGACATGGCCGGGGTCGGTTCCGATTGTCCACAGGTAGCGGCGGCCAAGTATCGAGAACGCCCGCGATCGAGGGAGGGTGATTGGCATGGACACCATGGTGATTGCAGAGCAACCGATGCCGGCGTCTTTGGCCGAGGCCTGTGGGTGGTTGCTGGCCGCGGAGGGCAACGTTGGCACCGGTGTCGAGTCCGACGATGTCATTTCGGCGGTAGTCGGCGGTGATGCGTTGGACGTGCTTTCTCGAGGTGCATCCTCCTTACCCGCCGATCCGGCAGCCGGGCGCGGGCTTGGTTACGCTCGGGACCCGGATCGGCCGAGCACATCTGGAGGAAGTGCGATGGCGCGCACAGGCAAGGTCACCGTTGTCGGCGCCGGCTTCTACGGCTCCACCACTGCACAACGCCTGGCTGAGTACGACACCCTCGAGACCGTCGTGCTGACCGACATCATCGAGGGCAGACCCGAGGGCCTGGCCCTGGACATGAACCAGTCACGGCCGATCGAGGGTTTCGAGACGAGGGTCCTCGGCCAGACGACAGGCGCGGACGGGTCGGGGTACGAGGTGATCGCCGGCTCCGACGTCGTCCTGATCACCGCAGGCCTTCCCCGCAAGCCGGGCATGAGCCGGATGGACCTGATCGAGACCAATGCCAAGATCGTCCGCTCGGTGGCCGAGAACGTGGCCCGCCACGCGCCCGATGCCGTCGTCATCGTCGTGTCCAACCCGCTGGACGAGATGACGGCCCTGGCGCAGATCGCTACCGGGTTCCCGAAGCACCGGGTGCTGGGGCAGGCGGGCATGCTCGATACCGCGCGGTTCACCAACAACGTCGCCGAGAAGCTCGGCCTACCGGTCGGTCGCGTGAGCACACTGACCCTGGGCTCGCACGGCGACACGATGGTGCCGGTGCCGAGCCGATGCACGGCCGACGGCAGGCCGCTGTCCGAACTGCTCTCCGAGGAGGAGATCGAGGAGCTGGTCACCCGCACCCGCAACGGTGGTGCCGAGGTCGTGGCACTGCTCAAGACCGGCTCGGCGTATTACGCGCCGTCTGCCGCAGCCGCTCGGATGGTCCACGCGGTGGTCGAGGATTCCGGAGCCGTCCTGCCGGTGTGCGCCTGGGTCGACGGCGAGTACGGCATCTCCGGCGTTTACCTGGGTGTCGAGGCCGAGATCGGGCGCGAGGGCGTCCGGCGGGTCATCGAGACGGAGTTGACGGAGGCGGAGCGTGCCGCCCTCGGCGAGGCCGCCGAGGCCGTGCGGGCCAAGCAGGCCGACGTCGAGAACCTGTAGCCGAGCCGAACCCGTACCGACAGGAGACCTGAGTCCCATGGCGAAGATCAAGGTTGCCGGCCCCGTCGTCGAACTCGACGGCGACGAGATGACGCGCATCATCTGGGCGTTCATCAAGGAGCGGCTGATCCACCCTTACCTCGACGTGGACCTGAGGTACTTCGACCTGTCGATCCAGCAGCGCGACGCCACCGACGACCAGGTCACAGTCGACGCTGCGAACGCCATCAAGGAGCACGGCGTCGGAGTCAAGTGCGCCACGATCACTCCGGACGAGGCGCGGGTCGAGGAGTTCGGCCTGAAGAGGATGTGGCGCTCGCCCAACGGCACCATCCGCAACATCCTCGGCGGCGTCATCTTCCGCGAGCCGATCGTGATCTCCAACATCCCGCGCCTGGTGCCGGGGTGGACCAAGCCGATCGTCATCGGCCGTCACGCTCACGGCGACCAGTACAAGGCCAGCGACTTCGTGGTGCCCGGACCGGGCCGGGTGACGATCACGTACACGCCGGCGGACGACGGCGAGCCGCTCGAGTTCGAGGTCGCTGACTTCCCGGCGGGCGGTGTCGCGCTCGGCATGTACAACTACGACGGCTCGATTCGCGACTTCGCCCGTGCGTCGTTCCGCTACGGCCTCGAGCGTGGCTTGCCCGTCTACCTCTCGACGAAGAACACCATCCTCAAGGCGTACGACGGCCGGTTCAAGGACCTGTTCGCCGAGGTCTTCGAGGCCGAGTACAAGTCCGACTTCGAGGCCGCCGGAATCGCCTACGAGCACCGTCTGATCGACGACATGGTTGCGGCGGCGCTGAAATGGGAGGGCGGCTACGTCTGGGCCTGCAAGAACTACGACGGCGACGTCCAGTCCGACACCGTCGCCCAGGGGTTCGGCTCGCTGGGCCTGATGACCTCGGTGCTCATGACGCCCGACGGCAAGGTCGAGGCCGAGGCGGCACACGGCACCGTCACGCGTCACTACCGCCAGCACCAGCAGGGCAAGCCGACGTCCACGAACCCGATCGCGTCGATCTTCGCCTGGACCCGGGGCCTCGAGCACCGCGGCAAGCTGGACGGCACGCCAGAGGTGGTGGGATTCGCCGAGACACTCGAGCGGGTCTGTGTCGAGACCGTCGAGAGCGGCAACATGACCAAGGACCTGGCACTGCTG
>JBKPCP010000034.1:0-6540 GCA_046727475.1 Actinomycetota bacterium
GGCGAGATCATCGGCTGCTTCGGTCTCACCGAGCCGGACTTCGGCTCCAACCCGGCCGGGATGCGGACGAGGGCCCGGCGTGACGGCGAGGACTGGGTGCTCGACGGGACCAAGATGTGGATCACGAACGGGTCGGTGGCCGACGTCGCCGTCGTCTGGGCGCGCGCCGATGACGGTATCCGTGGTTTCTTGGTTCCGACCGACACTACCGGCTTCTCCGCCCCCAAGATCGGTAGGAAGCTGTCATTGCGAGCGTCGGTGACGAGTGAGGTGGTCCTGGAAGGCGTTCGACTCCCCGCCGATGCGGTGCTGCCCGAGGTGTCGAGCCTTCGCGGGCCGCTGTCCTGCCTGAACGAGGCCCGGTTCGGGATCGTCTTCGGGGCCCTCGGTGCGGCGCGGGACTGCCTCGAAGCGGCGATCTCGTACTCGATCGACCGTGAGGTGTTCGAGCGGCCCCTTGCGTCGTTCCAGCTCACCCAGGCCAAGCTGGCCGACATGGCGCTGGAGCTGCAGAAGGGCTTCCTGTTGGCCCTGCACATCGGCCGCCTCAAGGACGATGGCAGGCTCAGCGCGAGCCAGGTGAGCCTCGGCAAACTGAACAACGTCCGCGAGGCGCTGTCGATCGCGCGCACCTGCCGGACGATCCTGGGAGCGAACGGAATCACGCTCGAGTACCCAGTGTTACGTCACGCCAGCAACCTCGAGTCCGTGCTCACCTACGAGGGCACCTCCGAGGTACACCAGCTGGTCATCGGTCAGGCCCTCACCGGAATCGCTGCCTTCGAGTGATCAGCACCGTCGCGGTCTCGGCAACCGCGCCGGCCGTGCTCCGACTCAGGCTGCGCCAGACTCGCCGTTGGCCGGTGGCCGGGCCTCGAACGGCGTCGAGAGGACGATAGTGGTTCGGGTCGACACGTTGGCCGCCGCCCTGATCCGGGCCAGCAGGTCCTCCAGGTCGCCGGGCCGGGCCACGCGAACCTTGAGGATGTGGCTCTCCTCCCCCGCGACCGAGTGGCATGCCTCGATCTCGGTGATGCCGGCCAGCCGCTCCGGCGCATCGTCGGGCTCGCTGGGGTCGATCGGCTTGATCGAGACGAACGCCGTGAGCGGCAGGCCGATGGAGTCGTAGTCGATGATGGCCGCGTAGCCGCGGATCACTCCCCGCTGCTCCAGCCGGCGTACTCGTTGGTGCACGGCCGACGTGGACAGACCGGTCGCCTTGCCCAGATCGGTGAAGCTCATCCGCCCGTCGCGAGCGAGCAGGTCGACAATCTGGCGGTCGATCTCCTCCATCCGGCACACCCTAGGGCGTGCCCGTCGCTCGCCGGTGGCAGCATGTCGCCGTGGAGATCGCGAAGGCACGGAGCCTGTTCGACCCCCAGCCCGGTTGGCTCAACACGGCCAGCTACGGCCTGCCCCCGTGGCCGGCCTGGGATGCGCTGCAGGAGGCCCTCGCCGATTGGCGGGTGGGACGGGGGTCGTGGGAGGCGTGGGGTGAGGCGACCAACCGCGCTCGGGAGGTGTTCGCCCGGCTGGTCGGCGCGCAGGTGTCCGATGTGACCACCGGCGCGCAGGTGTCACAGCTCGTTGCCCTGATCGCCGCATCCCTGCCCGCGGGAGCGCGGGTGCTGGTCCCCGAGGAGGAGTTCACGTCGAACTTGTTCCCGTGGATGGTCCAGGCGTCGCGCGGTGTCGAGGTGCGAACCGTGCCGGCGACCACGCTCGCCCAGAACATCGACGACGGTACGGACGTCGTGGCATTCAGCCTGGTCCAGTCCGCGACCGGGGAGGTGGCCGACCTCGACGCGATCCTCGACGCCGCAGCGGCCGGTGCTGCTCTGACCGTGGTCGACGCCACTCAGGCGTGCGGCTGGCTGCCGGTCGACGCCACCCGAGTGGACGCCCTGGTGTGCGGGGCCTACAAGTGGCTGCTGTCCCCTCGTGGAACTGCCTTCATGGTCACGACGCCGGCGTTGCGCGAAAGCATCGTTCCAGCTCAGGCCAACTGGTGGGCCGGGGATGATCCGCACACGTCGTACTACGGTCCGCCGCTGCGGTTGGCATCGGACGCTCGGCGGTTGGACATCTCACCCGGCTGGTTCAGCTGGGTCGGCACCGCGCCTGCCCTTGAGCTGATCGAACAGGTCGGCGTCGAGGAGATCGGTGCATACGACGTCGGCCTGGCGAACCGGTTTCGGAGCGGGCTGGACCTTCGCGAGGGCGACTCGGCGATCGTGTCCGTCGACGTCCCTGAAGCAGAGGCACGGCTGGAGGCCGCCGGCCTCCGGGCGGCGGTACGGGGTGGCCGGCTCCGGGCGTCGTTCCACATCTACACGACCGAGGCCGATGTCGACATGGCGCTCGAGGCCCTGACCTGACCCGCAGTGAGACTGCTAGGCGTCGAGCAGTAGTAGCTCGCGCGGCCGCAGGTTGAGCCGCTCGACGCCGGCCTCCGTCGTCACGACGATGTCCTCGATCCGAGCGCCGTACCGTTCAGGCAGGTAGAAGCCGGGTTCGATCGAGAACGCCATTCCCGGCTCGAGCCGCCTGGTATTGCCGGTCACGATGTACGGCTCTTCGTGTGTCTCCAACCCGATGCCGTGGCCGGTGCGGTGGACGAAGTATTCGCCCAGGCCGGCTCCGGACAGGACGTCACGCGCCGCGGCATCCACCGACTCAGCGGTGACCCCGGGACGCACCTGCTCGACGCCGGCCTCCTGCGCCCGCTGGAGGGCGTCGTACGCTTCGACGAACTCGGCCGGCGGTTCGCCCGCAGCGTAGGTCCGGGTTTCGTCCGAGCAATAGCCCTGGTCGGTCGTCCCTCCGATGTCGACGACAATGGGGTCACCCGCCTCGATCACCCTGTCGCTGTTCTCGTGGTGCGGGCTGGCGCCGCTTGGGCCGGACGCCACGATGACGAAGTCCACCCGCACGTGACCCTCGGCGATGATCGCGTCGGCGATGTCGCGTCCGACCTCGCGCTCGGAGCGCCCGACCCGAAGCCACTCGTCCATGCGGGCGTGGACGCGGTCGATTGCGGCAGCCGCCTCGCGCAGCGCGTCGACCTCCTCCGGCGACTTCCGCATCCGCAGCTCGCGCAGTACCGGTCCTGCCACGACTTGCTCGACGTCGGGCATGGCGGCACGGAGACGGAGCACCTTCTCGGCCCACATGTGGTCATCGACGGCGACTCGCCGGGCGGCCGGCAACATCTTGGAGACGAGCTCGACCGGATCGTCGGTCTCCTGCCAGTCGACGATCTCCAACCCCAGGTCGCCGGCCGGCGACGCCTCGGCGGCTGGACGCTCGAGTGCCGGCACGACCAGTAGCGGGTCTGCGCCCGTCGGAAGCACCAGGCAGGTCAGCCGCTCGAGGGCGACCGCGTTGTAGCCGGTCAGGTAGCGCAGGTCCGGGCCAGGTGTGACGAGGAGGGCATCGACGCCCGCTTCGGCTGCAGCACTTCGCACCCGAGATAGGCGATCAGCATTCACGGAGCTGAGCGTAGCCTTGCCGCCCGCCACCCTTGCGAGGCGACACTCGACGATATATCGTCAACGTATCGACGTACGTTCTTGACGAAAGGGTGTTGCCGATGACGGCTTATGCGATGGGTCCCGGCGAATTTGCGTGGCACCGTGCCGAGCATGCAGCGCAGGTCTTCGCAGACTGGCTGGGGATGTCACGTCAGGCCCGGCCCGATGCTCTGCCGGCCTGGATGGCCGAGGAAGGCCGGCGAGGCCGCCCACGGCGGCATGGCCGTGGACGTAGCCGCGGTTCCCGTCCCGGAGGCGGGTTTCCCTTCGGGGATTTCGGCCCGGGTGACTTCGGCCGTGGCTTCCCACCAGGACGGTTCCCGTTCGGAGGGCCGGGCCATTTCGGTCCACGCGGCCCGCGCCGAGGACGCGGGGACGTCCGGACCGCGATCCTCGCCCTGCTCGCGGAGTCGCCCATGCACGGTTACCAGATCATCCAGGAGATCACCGACCGCAGCTCTGGAATGTGGAAGCCCAGCCCTGGCTCGGTCTACCCCGCGCTGCAGCTCCTGGAGGACCAGGGCCTGGTCCGGTTCGAGACCGACGAGGGGCGCAGGGTCGTCCACCTCACCGACGAGGGCACCCGCCATGTTGAAGAGAACCGCACCGAGCTCGAGCAGTTCTGGCGCCCGTTCTCCGGGTCACACACCGAGGATGTTGCCGACATGCGATCGGCGATGATGCAGGTGGGCATGGCTGCGATGCAGGTCTATCGGGCCGGCTCGCCGGCCCAGCTGGACCGGGCGCGCGAGATCCTGGCCACGACGACGCGCGATCTGTACGCAGTCCTCGCCGAGGCTGACACGTCGGACACGGAGGACGAGCCGGGCCCCGCGAACGAGCCGGGCCGCTCCTGACGTCGACGTCATCGGGATGTAATCCGTGGTCGGTGGCGCGTGGCAGGCTCGGCCTTCGTGAGCCGCACAATGCCCCATCTCGTTACGCTTTCGGTGTGCCGGTGACGTCGACAAGGCTCCTGCTGCTCGACACCGCCTCGTTGTACTTCCGGGCCTTCTTCGGCGTCCCCGAGTCGATCACCGCTCCTGACGGTACGCCGGTCAACGCGGTCCGAGGCCTGCTCGACTTCATCGCCCGGCTTGTCACCGTACGGTCCCCTGGCCGGCTCGTGGCTTGTCTCGATGCCGACTGGCGACCCGCCTTCCGGGTGGCGGCAGTCCCGTCCTACAAGGCCCACCGCCTCGCAAACGCCGCCCGCAACATCGAGCAGGTCCCTGCGGCGCTCGAGGCACAGGTGCCCATCATCCTCGAGGTCCTCGATGCCCTCGGCATGGCCCACGTGGGCGTGTCCGGGTTCGAGGCAGACGACGTGATCGGCACCATGGCCGCACGGGATCGCGGACCGGTCGACGTCGTCACCGGTGATCGTGACCTTTTCCAGGTCGTCGACGACGCACGCGAGGTGCGCGTGCTGTACACGGCGCGTGGCGTCGGCAGGCACGAGGTCGTCGACGAGGCCGCCGTCACCGCCAAGTACGGCATTCCGGGCCGCTCGTACGCGGCCTTCGCGACCCTGCGGGGTGACCCGAGCGACGGCCTACCCGGTGTTCCCGGCATCGGCGACAAGACGGCCGCCACATTGGTCACCCGATTCGGTGACATCGAGGGGCTGCTGGCTGCCGTCGACGACCCGACTGCCGACCTCTCCCCGACCATGCGCCGCAAGCTTGCCGACGCTCGCGAATACCTGGCGGTGGCGCCGGCGGTGGTCGCCGTCCGGACCGACGTTCAGTTGCCGGCGTTCGACGACGCCCTCCCCCGTGCGGCGCGCGATCCGGAGGCGCTGGTCGACCTGGCTGAGCGGTGGAACCTCGACTCGTCGCTCAACCGCGTGCTACTGGCGATCGACGACGCCGGCGGACGTGAAACACCCGAGCCGAGTGGTCCCAGCAAGCCAACGTGATCATCCACCGGGTGACGTCGAGGACGTTCATTCGTCGCGCGTTCGCTGGCCGCACCGGAAGCCGAGCGTCGGCCACAGGTCGTACCTGGGTGAACCCAGCGACGATATCGAGGTGGTCAGCTTTGAAGAAGCCGCACGCCGCGGCGGCTCCCTAGCATGAGGGTCGTCCACATCAAGACTTGCGGGGAGGAAACCTGCAATGAACGACACACAGAAGGCCGCAAAGACCAGCACCGCGACCGGCAAGACGTCCAAGGGATTCACGGACGAGGAACGAGCCGCGATGAAGGAGCACGCCCAGGAGCTGAAGGTGGCCGCCCGCCGCGGCCCGCGCGCGGCCAAGGCGGACGGGGAAAGCGACGTGCTCGCGAAGATCGCCGAGATGCCGGAACCGGATCGCGCCATGGCCGAGCGGCTCCATGCCGTCATCAAAGCCAGCGCACCAACGCTCTCGCCGAGACTCTGGTACGGGATGCCCGCGTACGCCAAGGACGGCAAGGTCGTCTGCTTCTTCCAAGGCGCGCACAAGTTCAAGTCGAGGTACGCGACGTTCGGCTTCGACGACAAGGCGAACCTCGACGAGGGAACCATGTGGCCGACATCCTTCGCTCTGACGGAGTTGACCGCCGCTGACGAGGCGCGGATCGGCGCGCTCGTGAAGAAAGCGGTGAGCTGAGGACCGAGCAAGCCACTGGACCCGCCCTAGGACATGCTTCGTAACTGGTGTTGCCTGTCGTTGAGGTCCCGGCGTGGCGGTGATCGATAGACCTGGTGGCCAGCGTAGCGGCGGCGAGGCGGTCGGCGGCGGCTGGCCGCGGACTCGTCCGGACCGGGTCCTGGCCGACAAGGCGTACACCAGCCGGGCCAACCCGGGCGTATCTGAAGCCTAGGTCAGCGAGGCGTAGTCGACGACCCCCCGGCGCAGGGCGCCGGCGGCGCTCCGCGCGGTCTCGCGCATGGGCGTGTCGCCCGCGGCATCCGCAACCTGGTCGAGGAGGTCGAGAAGCTGACGCACGGCCCGGACGAAGTCCCCCGCGGTGAGATCCGCCTCGGTGAGCACGGACTCGAGCCGGTGGCCGCTGGCCC
>JBKPCP010000035.1:0-28223 GCA_046727475.1 Actinomycetota bacterium
CGGTGGCAATGGCTTCGGCGGCCGTCCCGGCGGCGGTGGACCCGGTGGCGGTGGCGGCGGCTTCGGCGGCCGTCCCGGCGGCGGGGGCCGCGGCCGTGGCGGCACGGCAGGAGCCTTCGGCCGCCCGGGCGGCAGGCCTGCCCGCGGTCGCAAGAGCAAGCGTCAGAAGCGCCAGGAGTACGACAACATGCAAGCCCCCGCGATCGGGGGCGTGCGGGTCCCGCGCGGCAACGGCGAGACCGTCCGGCTGCCTCGGGGCGCGTCGCTGACCGACTTCGCCGAGCGGATCGACACCGAGGCCGGCGCGCTGGTCCAGGTCCTGTTCCACCTGGGCGAGATGGTCACGGCCACCCAGTCCGTCGACGAGGACACGTTCAAGCTGCTGGGCGAAGAGCTCGGCTACGACCTGCAGGTCGTCTCGCCCGAAGACGAGGACCGCGAGCTACTGGAGTCGTTCTCGATCGACTTCGAGGCCGAGGAGGACGAGGACTCGCAGCCGCGTCCGCCGGTCGTCACGGTCATGGGACACGTCGACCACGGAAAGACCAAGCTGCTCGACGCGATCCGTAACGAGAACGTGGTCGAGGGCGAGGCCGGTGGCATCACCCAGCACATCGGCGCGTACCAGGTGCACGTCGACCACGAGGGAACGGACCGCGCGATCACGTTCATCGACACCCCGGGTCACGAGGCCTTCACCGCCATGCGGGCCCGCGGTGCGCAGGTGACCGACATCGCGATCCTGGTCGTGGCTGCCGACGACGGCGTCATGCCGCAGACCATCGAGGCGCTGAACCACGCCCAGGCCGCACAGGTGCCGATCGTCGTCGCCGTCAACAAGGTCGACCTCGAGGGCGCAAACCCAGCCAAGATCCGCCAGCAGCTGACCGAGTACGGGCTGGTCGCCGAGGAGTACGGCGGCGACACGATGTTCATCGACGTGTCGGCCAAGCAGCGGATGGGCATCGACAAGCTGCTCGAGGCCGTCATCCTGACCGCCGACGCGGCGCTCGACCTGCGTGCCAACCCAGACATGGCGGCGCGTGGCGTTGCCATCGAGGGCCACCTCGACAAGGGCCGCGGACCGGTCGCGACCGTCCTCGTCCAGCGCGGCACGCTGCGCGCCGGCGACGCGATCGTCACCGGTCAGGCGTACGGACGCGTGCGGGCGATGCTCGACGAGTTCGGCAAGCCGCTGGAGGAGGCCGGACCGTCCCGTCCGGTGCTCGTCCTCGGCCTGACCAGTGTCCCCGGCGCCGGCGACAAGTTCCTCGCCGCCGACGACGACCGGACCGCACGGCAGATCGCCGAGAAGCGGGAGGCGATGGAGCGCAACGCGTCCCTCGCCAAGGCTCGCAAGCGGGTCACGCTGGAGGACTGGCTGGAGCAGAGCAAGGTCGAGACGCTCAACCTCATCATCAAGGGCGACGTCTCCGGCTCCGTCGAGGCTCTCGAGGATGCCCTGCTCAAGATCGACGTGGGCGAAGAGGTCACGTTGCGGATCATCCACCGCGGCGTCGGTGCGATCACCGACAACGACGTCAACCTCGCCTCCATCGACCAGGGCATCATCATCGCGTTCAACGTGCGGGCCTCGAAGACCACCGAGCAGCTTGCCGAGCGCGAGGGCGTCGACATCCGCTACTACTCGGTCATCTACCAGGCGATCGACGAGATCGAGGCCGCCCTCAAGGGCATGCTCAAGCCCGAGTTCGAAGAGATCTCGCTCGGCGAGGCGCAGGTCCGCGAGGTGTTCCGGTCGTCGAAGTTCGGCAACATTGCGGGCTGCATGGTCGTCGACGGGCTCATCCGGCGCAACGCCCGGGCCCGTCTGGTGCGCGATGGCGTGGTGGTCGCCGACAACCTCGCGATCGAGTCGTTGCGGCGGTTCAAGGACGACGCCACCGAGGTCCGCGAGGGCTTCGAGTGCGGCATCGGCCTCGGGTCGTTCAACGACATCAAGGTCGACGACGTCATCCAGACGTTCGAGATGCGCGAGAAGCCACGCGCCTGACGGGCTACGGACCATCGGGGTTTGATCACGTTAACCATGCCAGGCGTTGCTCACCAGGCACGCATGCCGGGTGAAGCAACGCGGAGGGTGGTTAACGTGATCAAACCCGCGGGGCAGATGCGGGAGGGAGAGGCGGATGTTCATCGGGACGCTGAGCCTGGACCTGCTCCTCGGCGACGTGCACTCCCTGAAGGAGAAACGCTCCGTCGTTCGGCCCATCGTGGCCGAGTTGCGACGCCGGTTCCCGGTGTCGGCCGCCGAGGTCGGAGCCATGGACCTCTACCGCAGGGCGGAGGTCGGAGTGGCCGTCGTCGGCGCCGACGCCCGGCATTGCCGCGACGTCCTCGACACCGCGGAGCGCTTCGTGGCTGCCCGTCCCGAGGTGGACCTGCTCGCCGCTCGCCGTGGCCTGCACTCCAGCACCGACGACCCCGTCTCGTCCGCGTGATCATGCCGACTGCACACGGCAACGGTGTGTAGCGACGTGATCACGGGAGGAGAAGACCGAAGGAGGACGACGTGGCCGACCGAGCCCGTGCCTACAAGTTGGCCGACCGGATCCAGGAGATCGTCGCCGAGACCCTGGAACGGCGGGTGAAGGACCCGAGGCTGGGCTTCGTGACTGTCACCGACGCCCGGGTCACGGGCGACCTTCACGACGCGACGGTCTTCTACACCGTCTACGGCGACGAGACCGACCGCGCCGAGACGGCGGCCGCCCTGGACAGTGTGAAGGGGCTGCTGCGATCGGAGGTGGGACGGCAGACGGGGGTCCGGTTCACGCCGACCCTGACGTTCGTCGCCGACGCCGTCCCCCAGAACGCCGCCCACATCGACGACCTCCTACGCCGCGCGCAGGAGTCCGACGCCGAGGTCGCTCGTAACGCCGCGGAGGCCTCCTACGCCGGCGACCCCGATCCGTACAAGGTGCCGAACGGTGACGACGAACCGGCCGACGAGGACGCCAGGGAGTGACCGAGCGGACCGTCAATGGCCTGGTCGTGGTCGACAAGCCGGCCGGCCTGACCTCCCACGACGTCGTGGCGCTACTGCGCCGGCTGGCCGGCACCCGCCGGGTCGGCCACGCCGGCACGCTGGACCCGATGGCGACCGGTGTGCTGGTGGTGGGCCTCGGCGCCGCGACCAGGATGCTGGGGCATCTGGCCGTGACCGAGAAGGGGTATGCGGCCACGATCCGGCTGGGTGAATCCACGGTCACCGACGACGCCGATGGTGACGTGATCGCGGAGAACGATGCCTCGGCTGTGACCGAGCGGGCCGTCAGGACCGAGATGGCACCCCTCACCGGAGAGATCCGGCAGGTTCCCAGCGCGGTGAGCGCCGTCAAGATCGACGGCGTACGGTCCTACGCCCGCGTCCGGTCCGGGGAACAGGTGGAGCTCAGGGCCCGAAACGTGACGGTGCGGCGGTTCGACCTCCTGGTCATGCGGCGGGATGGTCGCCATCTGGACCTCGACGTCGAGGTCGAGTGCTCCTCGGGCACCTACATCCGTGCCCTGGCCCGCGACCTGGGCGCGGCACTGGGCGTCGGTGGCCACCTGACCGCGCTGCGCCGTACCCGGGTCGGGCCGTACGGCCTCGACGTCGCCCGGACCCTGGACCAGCTTTCCGACCACCTGGACGTCATGCCGATGGAGCAGGCAGCGGCCGCGGCGTTCCCGCGTCTCGACGTCGACGCCGAGACCGCACGCCGGATCGGCCACGGCGGACTGCTCCCGCGTACCGGCCTGGGCCCCGGTCCAGTGGCGGTGTTCGGTCCGGACGGCAGGCTGCTCTCGCTGGTCGAGGACCGGGGGCCGCGGGCCAAACACCTGGCCGTGTTCGCGACGGCCGAGAGGACCCCGGAGACGACGGCCGAGACGAAGGGGGAGGAGCCCGGGTGAGCGTGTGGCACTCGCCGGCTGAGGTGCCCGACGACCTCGGCGCGACGGTCGTCACCATCGGCGTGTTCGACGGCGTGCACCGCGGACACCAGGAAGTGGTCGGGCGGGCCGCCGCCAAGGCACGCCAGCTCGGTGTGCCGCTGGTCGCCGTCACGTTCGACCCGAACCCGATCGTGGTCGTCCGGCCCGGGGCGGTGGCACCCTTGCTGGTCCCGGTGGCGCGCCGGGTCGAGTTGCTGCGCCGCACCGGCGCCGACCACGTGTTCGTGCTCCCGTTCGACCGCGAGCGGTCGCAGCAACGAGCAGAGGACTTCGTCGACGAGATCGTCGTCGAGCTTCTGCACGCAAAGGCCGTCGTCGTCGGCACCGACTTCCGGTTCGGCCACCGGGCGGCCGGGGACGTCGCGCTGCTGGAGCGCCTCGGCAAGGAGCGGGACTTCGTGGTCGACACCGTGGAACCCGTCGGCTCGCCCGGTGTGGGCCGCTGGTCGTCGACGTACGTCAGGCAACGCATCGCCGAGGGCGACGTCGCGGCGGCGGCCGAGGCGCTCGGCCGCCCGTTCCGGGTCGAGGGCGTCGTGGTTCGCGGTCACGAGCGGGGACGGGCGATGGGGTTCCCGACGGCGAACGTGCCCGTCGTCGAGGGCGATCTCGTACCGGCCGACGGCGTGTATGCGGGGCGCCTTACCCGCCTCGACGCCGGCGACGCCGTGCCTCTGCCCGCGGCGATCTCGGTCGGGACGAATCCGACGTTCGACGGTGTCGAGCGCACCGTCGAGCCCTACGTCCTCGGGCGCGACGACCTCGAGCTCTACGACGTGCCCGTCGCCGTGGACTTCGTTGCCCGGATCCGCGGTCAGGAGCGCTTCGACACCGTCGACGACCTGGTGGCTCAGATGCATCGTGACGTCGACGCGACGCGCGGGCTGCTCGGCCTCTGAGCCCGCTCCGATTACGTCCGGCACCCGCCTCGCTGG
Organism: Actinomycetota bacterium; assembly: GCA_046727475.1. GTDB lineage: Bacteria > Actinomycetota > Actinomycetes > Jiangellales > Jiangellaceae > DAIUDS01. Next base: position 4,896 of record JBKPCP010000035.1, read on the forward strand.
TATCCTGGGCGCGCCGTCAGAACGGCCGCGGATCGAGAGTGCCCCGGAGGACTTGCCCGGGAGCGCCGCGCAACGACCTTCGAAGGAGCCTGAGTGTCGATCGACACTGCCACCAAGAAGCAGATCATGACCGAGCACGGTCGCAGCGAGAACGACACCGGCTCGCCCGAGGTCCAGGTGGCGATGCTGACCCACCGCATCAACCACCTCACCGAACACCTCAAGGAGCACAAGCACGACCACCACAGCCGCCGCGGTCTGCTGCTGCTCGTCGGCCAGCGCCGCCGGCTGCTCAACTACCTGTCCAAGAAGGACATCACGCGCTATCGGCGGCTGATCGAGAAGCTCGGTCTGCGTCGATGACGGCGCCGTCGTAGGGAGCGGTCTCCCACCCGCGGAGGCCGCTTCTTCGACGTTCACAACTGAACAGACGACCACACCCAAGTTGGAGTGGCCCGCGATCCGCTGGACTCGCGCGGCCGGTCCTCGGTAGTGGCATCCGGGTCGAACCGCGACTTCGTTCGCGACCCGGGCGCTTCCATCGAAGACCGGCACCGTACGAACATCATGAGCCCGACGCTGCGGCCCCACTCCACGAGCCCCAAGGAGGGTGACCCGTGACGGGTCCGCAAATCCACACTGCCGAGGCCGTGATCGACAACGGTCGATTCGGCACTCGCACCATCCGCTTCGAGACCGGGCAGCTTGCCCGTCAGGCCGCCGGCTCGGCCGTCGCCTATCTCGACGACGAGACCATGCTGCTGTCGGCTACCACCGCGTCCAAGCAGCCCAAGGAACACCTCGACTTCTTCCCGCTGACGATCGACGTCGAGGAGCGCATGTACGCCGCCGGGCGAATCCCGGGCTCGTTCTTCCGCCGTGAGGGCCGCCCCAGCGAGGAGGCAATCCTCACCTGCCGGCTCACCGACCGGCCGCTGCGTCCGTCCTTCGCCAAGGGTCTGCGCAACGAGATCCAGGTCGTCATCACGGTGATGTCGCTGCACCCGGACCACCTCTACGACGTGGTGGCCATCAACGCCGCCTCGGCGTCGACGCAGATCGCCGGCCTGCCGTTCAGCGGGCCGATCGGGGCCGTTCGGGTCGCGCTGATCGAGGACCAGTGGGTGGCGTTCCCGCTCCACTCGCAGCTTGCGGAGGCCACCTTCGACATGGTCGTGGCCGGTCGGGTGCTGCCGGACGGTGATGTCGCGATCATGATGGTCGAGGCCGAGGCGACGGCCAGCACCTGGAACCTCGTGCAGAACGGCCGTACCGCGCCGACGGAGGAGATCGTCGCTGCGGGTCTCGAGGCCGCCAAGCCGTTCATCACCTCGCTGTGCGAAGCGCAGCAGCGTCTGGCCGACGCCGCCGCCAAGCCGACCGGGGACTTCCCGGTCTTCCTCGACTACGCCGACGACGTGTACGAGGCCGTCGAGTCCGAGGTCCGCGGCGAGCTCGCCGATGCCCTGGCGATCGTGGGCAAGGCCGAGCGCGAGGCCAGGCTCGACGAGATCAAGGCCAAGGCCAAGGGCACGCTTGCCGAGCGGCTGGAAGGTCGCGACAAGGAGATCAGCGCGGCGTACCGGTCGCTGACCAAGGCGGTCGTGCGCGAGCGCGTGCTACGCGACAACGTCCGGATCGACGGCCGCGGCCTGGCCGAGATCCGTACCCTTTCAGCCGAGGTCGGTCCGGTGCCGCGCGCCCACGGCTCGGCGCTGTTCGAGCGTGGCGAGACGCAGATCCTCGGCGTCAGCACGTTGAACATGCTGAGCCTCGAGCAGAAGCTCGACACGCTCGCGCCGGAGAAGTCCAAGCGGTACATGCACAATTACAACTTCCCTCCGTACTCGACCGGTGAGACCGGCCGGGTGGGCTCGCCGAAGCGCCGGGAGATCGGCCACGGCGCCCTCGCCGAGCGGGCACTGCTGCCGGTGCTCCCGACCCGTGAAGAGTTCCCCTACGCGATCCGGCAGGTGTCCGAGGCGCTTGGCTCCAACGGCTCGACCTCCATGGGCTCGGTCTGCGCGTCGACGATGTCGCTGCTCAATGCCGGCGTGCCGTTGCGTGCACCGGTCGCGGGCATCGCGATGGGCCTGATCTCCGGAGAGGTCGACGGTAAGACGACGTACGTGACGCTGACCGACATCCTGGGCGCGGAAGACGCGTATGGCGACATGGACTTCAAGGTCGCCGGCACCAGGGAGTTCGTCACCGCACTGCAGCTCGACACGAAGCTCGACGGCATCCCCGCGTCGGTGCTGGTCGGAGCGCTGCAGCAGGCCAAGCAGGCGAGGCTCACCATCCTCGACGTCATGGCCGAGGCCATCTCCGAGCCGGACGAGATGAGCCCGTACGCTCCGCGCATCATCACGATCAAGATCCCGGTCGACCAGATCGGTGCGGTGATCGGCCCCAAGGGCAAGATCATCAACCAGATCCAGGACGAGACCGGCGCCCAGATCGCGATCGAGGACGACGGCACGATCTTCATCGGTGCCGAGGTCGGCTCCTCGGCCGAGGCGGCCAGGGCGCAGATCAACGCGATCGCCAACCCGACGATGCCCGAGGTCGGCGAGCGCTACCTCGGCACGGTCGTGAAGACGACGAGCTTCGGTGCGTTCGTCTCGCTGCTGCCCGGTAAGGACGGCCTCGTTCACATCTCCAAGCTGCGCGCACTCGCGGGCGGCAAGCGGGTCGAGAACGTCGACGACGTCGTTTCGGTCGGCCAGAAGATCCAGGTCGAGGTCGCCGAGATCGATGACCGCGGCAAGCTCTCGCTCTCCCCGGTGGTCGAGGACTCGGCGCCGTCCGCCGACAAGGTCGACGCCGTTTCGTGAGAGCGGCCACTCGAACGCTGTTACGGGAGGACGGCGGCGGACTCATCCGCCGTACCGTCCTCCCGGGCGGTCTGCGCATCGTCACCGAGTCGGTCCCGACCGTTCGCTCGGTGGCCTTCGGCATCTGGGTGGGAGTCGGCTCCCGCGACGAGACCCCGGCACAGGCCGGTGCGACGCATTACCTGGAACATCTGCTCTTCAAGGGCACCAAGCGTCGTAACGCGCTGGAGATCTCGGCGGCGATCGAGTCCGTCGGCGGCGAGATCAACGCCTTCACCACCAAGGAGTTCACCTGCTACTACGCGCGGGTCCTGGACGACGACCTGCCGCTGGCCGTCGACGTGGTCTCCGACATGGTCACGTCGTCACTGGTCACACCCGCGGACATCGACTCCGAGCGCGATGTCGTCCTCGAAGAGATCGCCATGCGCGACGACGACCCGTCCGACGCGGTTCACGACCTCGTCGCTGAGCAGATGTGGGGATCGGCGCCGCTCGGCCGTCCGATTCTCGGCACCGTCGAGAGCATCAACTCCCTCTCACGTGACGTGGTCAACCGTTACTACCGGCGGCGCTACCGCCCGTCGAGCATCGTGGTGGCGGCCGCGGGGAATCTCGACCACAGCCGCGTCGTGCGGCTGGTCCGGGCGGCGTTCGAACGGGCCGGGTTCCACGGCGCCGACGAGGCACCCGAGCCGGCCCGGATCGGCGGCAAGGCTCCGCGGTCGAAGGCGGGCGTCGCCACCCTGCAGCGCCCGACCGAGCAGGCCAACCTCGTGCTCGCGATGCCGGGCATCGCCCGGACCGACCACCGGCGCTTCGCGCTGGGTGTGCTCAACGTGGCGCTGGGCGGGGGGATGTCGTCGCGACTGTTCCAGGAGGTGCGCGAGAAGCGCGGCCTCGCCTACTCGGTGTACTCGTACTCCTCCCAGTACGCCGACACGGGGATGTTCGGTGTCTACGTGGGCTGCCAGCCGCGCAAGGTCGACGACGTGCTCGGGCTGTGCCGTGACGCGCTGGCAGACGTGGCCGAGCATGGCATCACCGACGCCGAGCTGGTCCGCGGCAAGGGACAGCTCCGCGGCGGACTGGTCCTTGGGCTGGAGGACACCGGCTCCCGGATGGGCCGCCTCGCCAAGGGCGAGCTCGTCTACGGCGAGCTGCCGAGCGTCGACGAGCTGCTGGCCCGCATCGACGTTGTCACGCTGGACGACGTCCGCACCGTCGCTCGGGACCTGCTGGCCGCCGCCCCCGCGCTCGCCGTCGTGGGCCCGTTCGACGACCCGTCCCGCTTCGAGCCCGCCGTCGCCTAGCCACCCCTCCGCTTCCGACGACGGCACGGTCGGATGGGCCAGACTGGCGGGGTGAGCATTCCTGTGGCAGTGATCGGCGCAGCCGGACGGATGGGCTCGACGGTCTGCGACGCCGTCGACACCGCCGAAGACCTGGAACTGGTCGGCCGGTTCGACGTCGATGACCGGCTCGGCGACCTCGGCGGTGCCGACGTGGCGGTCGAGTTCACGGTGCCCGACGCATCGGTCGACAACGTCCTGCACTGCGTCCGGCGGGGCGTCCATGCCGTCGTCGGGACCACCGGCTGGACCGAGGAGCGGCTCGAGAAGGTGCGCTGGGCGCTGGAGACCAGCCCCGGAACTGGCGTGCTGATCGCGCCCAATTTCTCCCTCGGTGCAGTGCTGATGATGCAGTTTGCCACCCAGGCGGCCCGGTTCTACGAGTCGGCGGAGATCGTCGAGCTGCATCATCCCGACAAGGTCGACGCGCCCAGCGGCACAGCGGCCCGCACCGCCAGCCTGATCGCCGAGGCCCGCAAGACCCATGGGCTGCCACCCGTTCCGGACGCGACGGCGGTCGGACTCGAGGGTGCCCGCGGTGCGGGCGTGGAAGGGATCCGGGTGCACTCGGTACGACTTCGCGGACTGGTGGCACACCAGGAGGTGCTGCTCGGGGCGGCGGGTGAGCAGCTCACGATCCGGCACGACTCGTTCGACCGGGTGTCGTTCATGCCCGGTGTCCTGCTCGGTGTACGGCGGGTCGCACAGCTGCCCGGGCTGACCGTCGGTCTGGACCACCTGCTGGACCTCTGAGGGCGGCGTCGGCGCGCGATTTCCCTAGACTCACGCCCGACGCGATGAGGCGACGCGTTACGAGCCGCGCGACCCGCGGCAGCACCGAGGGAGCCGGCGTGGACGTGAGCGCGTTCTACTCGATCGTGTCCGCTATCAACTTCACCCTCCTCGGCCTGTGGTGGGTCGCGATCAAGGAGCGCACGGACATCCGCCGGCGCGACGCCGCAGGGCAACGGATGGCGTACCTGGTGTCCCTGGGATTCGTCATCCCCGGAACGGTCTCCCTGCTGGCCCAGGTGGCGCCGGGCGAACCCGCCCTGTGGCGCGCCTCCTTCGGGCTCGCCGGATCGCCGGAGCCATCGGCCTGGTCATGCTGGGGCAGGAGCTGCAGGCGACCGGCGGAGACACCTGGGTGGCGCGCCTGCTCCAGTTCGTCGGCGCGCCGCTCTACGTCCTGGTCGCGATCGTCGCCGCGATCCCCGGCATACCGGACGCGCTGGACCTTCGACTGACGTCGATCCAGATCGAGGCGATTCTGCTGACGCTGCTGGTCTTCCTCGGCGTCCAGGCCGCGTGGGTCGTCGCGATGACCGCTCCGCGGGACGAGGCCGACGAGGTCACGTGACGGCGCGCAGGACGGCCGTCGTCGCGGCAGCGACGACGATGACAACCAGGAACGGCGCACGCAGCAAGAGCGCGATGACCCCGGCCCCCAGGCCGGCGAGTCGCAGGTCGACCACCAGCCGGCCGTCCGCGCCGAACGTCTCGACGGCGACCAGCCCGGCCAGCAGCGCCACCGGGAGCAGGACGGCGACTCGCTGGACCTCGGGTCGCTCGAGCAGGGACGCGGGCAGCGACAGCCCCGCGAGCTTGAGCAAGTAGCAGCCGATGGACGCGACGATCACCGCGGCCCAGATCACGACGCCTCCCGGACCGCGCGACCACGCAGGCCCGCGACGACGGCGACCGGCGCAGCCGCCAGCACCGGAACGCCGGCCGGTACGAGCGGGACCAAAAGGGTCGCGACCGCCGCGCCGCCGACAGCCACCATCCGGGCGGTCGTGTCGTCCAGCCGGGGCCAGAGCAGCGCGAGGAAGGCAGCCGGCACCGCCGCGTCGAGGCCGAGCGCCTCCGGCTCGCCGATCGCCGACCCGCCCAGTGCGCCGACGAGGGTGCCGATGTTCCACAGGACGAGCAGAGCGACACCGGTGACCCAGAACGCGTACCGCTGCGCTCGCGGGCCGGACCGGGCGATCGCCATGGCCGTCGTCTCGTCGATCACCAGATGGCTGGCGAACAGCGACCGGCGGCCGCGGACGCCGAGGATCCCCGACATCCGGACCCCGTAGAACGTGTTGCGCAGGCCGAGCAGGAGGGCTGCCGGGACTCCGGCGAGCGCCGAACCCCCGCCCCCGACCACGCCGATGAACGCGAACTGCGACGCACCCGTGAACATGACCATGCTCAACACGCAGGTCTGTGCCACGGACAGTCCAGACGTCACCGACACCGCGCCGTACGACATACCGAACGCGATGGCGTAGGCCGCGATCCCGCCGGCGTCACGCCGGATCGTCGCCCGTTCGCGCTCCCAGCTCATCCGGCGACATTAGCGACCAACGCGGACAGTCGTGAACGGCGTCGCACCTGGCTAGGGTCGCGCTGTGCTGTTCGAGAACCGGTTCTGGCCCGGCATCGCCGACGGCTCGATCACGCTCGCGTTCCGCCGCTGGCGCCGCCTGCAGGTGGCGGCCGGTCGACCGTACCGGACGCCGGCCGGGATCATCGACGTCGTCGCCGTCACCCCGGTCGACCCGGCGTCGATCAGCCACTCCGACGCGCTCGCCGCCGGCTACCCGGATGCTACGGCCCTGCGGGCGGACCTCAGGGGTCCTGACGAACTCCCGACCTATCGCATCGAGTTCCGGCCCGCGGCCGGCCCGGACCCGCGTGCGGCGCTCGCCGCGGACGACGACCTCTCCGACTCCGACGTCGCGGAGATCGACCGACGGCTCGACCGGCTCGACCGGGCCGGCAAGCACGGCCCATGGACCCGCTCGACGTTGCGGCTGATCGCGGAGCAGCCGGCGGTGCGGGCCGGGGACCTGGCCGCCGCAGCAGGACGGGAACGGCTGGCGTTCAAGGTCGACGTCCGGAAGCTGAAGAACCTCGGACTCACCGAGAGCCTCGCCGTCGGTTATCGGCTCTCGCCGCGCGGTCGGGCGTATCTGCGTCGCAGCACCCGGAACTGAGGCGGCCCAGTGACGTGCCGAGCGTCACCCTCGCCGCGCGCTCAGCGGCGCGGCTCGCGGGTCGGCCCGACGTGGGTGGCCAACCAGTCGGTCAGCGGTGTCATCTCGCGCCACGCCACCGCCAGCCGTTCCGCCGCCTCGGCCGTGTGCAGCCAGGACGGAGCTCCGAACTCGGTCGAGACCACCAGCGCCTTGTGCCGGAGCAGCCCGATCCGCGGGTGGTCCGGCGGGTAACCCCGTGGGTGGGTCTTGAGGGCCTCACCTCCGACCGTGTAGTCGGCGTCACGCAGCTGTGCCACGATCTTCTCGACCTCCGGGCCGGTGGTGTCGTCGTCGACGGCCTCCCGGTACCGGGTGACTTGGTCGGAGGCCATCTGGTAGTAGCCGGTGGCCGCGAACAGGCCGGCCGCGGACACGTGCACGTAATGATTTCCGACCGTCGCGCCCTGCTGCTCCTTGTACGGGCTCCTGCCCTTGGCGAACCGGAGGTCGTTGTATGGCCGGAACAGGTAGGACGGCCCGAACTCGGGCTCGAGCACCTCGCACAGGGCGACCAGCGGAGCGCGTACGCAGGTCTCGTAGACCTCCTTGTTCGCGGTCCAGTACGTCTTGGTGTTGTCGTTCTCGAGGCCCTCGTAGAAGTCGAGGGCCTCGACCGGGATGCCGGCGAATGTCATGACTCGTCCTGCAGGTCGGTGTGGAGACGGATCTGTCGCAGAGTAGCCGTCCCGTCCCCGGTGAGGTCGAGCTCGCGGTGGGCCCCGTCGGCAGCCCAGCCGGCCGGCTCCAGGAACCGCCGCACGGCGTCGTCACCGACAACCAGCCAGATCCGGGCCCGGGTGAACCGGTCCGCACGCAGTGTGTCGACCGCCGCGGCGAGCAGCCGGGAGCCGTGACCCGCCCCGAGTGCGTCCGGGTCGACATGGAAGGTGACGACCTCGCCCTCGCCCGGCTCGGCATCCGGGTCCTCGGACGGAGCAGTCGCGGCGAAGCCGACGACCTGGTTGCCCTCGAGTGCGACCAGCACCCGGTGGCGTGCGCTCGGCGGCTTCGTGATCGCCACGCGCCACACGTCGGCGAAGTCGTCGGCGTCGACCTCGTCGAGCGCGGCGGCGGGCAGCACGGCGCCGTAGGAACGCCGCCAGGCCCGCGCCTGCACCGCTCCGATCGCCGTTGCGTCGTCCGCCCATGCCGTGCGGACACTGCGGTCAGCCATTCAACATCTCGGACATCCGATCACGGCGGGCGGCCGACCCGGTCGCCGGGGTTGTGACTCTCACAAGTTGTGACACTTGGACTACCGACCTGCTGGACACCTGTCACAAACGCCGCCTACGCTGAGAGTCATGGACAGCACCGAGACGGATCCTCGCGACGCCGAGTTCCAGGCGCTGGTCGACGCCGACGGCCGGATCGAGCCGCGCGACTGGATGCCTGACGACTACCGGCGATCACTGGTCCGCCAGATCGCGCAGCACGCGCACTCCGAGATCATCGGCATGCAGCCCGAAGGCAACTGGATCACCCGCGCGCCGAGCCTGCGCCGCAAGGCGATCCTGATGGCGAAGGTGCAGGACGAGGCGGGTCACGGGTTGTACCTCTACGGGGCCGCCGAGACGCTCGGCGTCTCGCGCGAGGAGCTGCTCGACCTGCTCCACACGGGCAAGCAGAAGTACTCGTCGATCTTCAACTACCCGACGCTGACCTGGGCCGACATGGGCGCGATCGGCTGGCTCGTCGACGGTGCTGCGATCACCAACCAGGTGCCGCTGTGCCGCTGCTCGTACGGGCCGTACGCCCGCGCGATGGTGCGCATCTGCAAGGAGGAGTCGTTCCACCAGCGGCAGGGCTACGAGTCGTTGCTGGCGCTCTCGCGCGGTACTCCGGAACAGAAGGCCATGGCGCAGGACGCGCTCGACCGCTGGTGGTACCCGAGCCTGGCCATGTTCGGCCCCCCCGACGCCGAGTCCACCCACACCAGCAAGTCGATGGCCTGGGGCATCAAGCGGTTCAGCAACGACGAGCTGCGGCAGAAGTTCGTCGACATGACGGTGCCGCAGTCCGAGGTGCTGGGCCTGACCATCCCGGACCCGGAGCTTCGCTGGAACTCCGAACGCGGCCACTACGACTTCACGGCACCGGACTGGGACGAGCTGCGCCGGGTCATCTCCGGCGACGGTCCCTGCAACCGTCAGCGCATGGAGCACCGGGTCCGCGCGCACCACGAGGGCGCCTGGGTGCGTGAGGCGGCCGCGGCCTTCGCAGCCAAGCGCACGACCGGGTCGGAGGCCGCCGCGTGAACACCGAGCCGCTCTGGGAGGTGTTCGTGCGCAGCCGGCGCGGCCTCTCTCACATCCACGTCGGCAGCCTGCACGCACCCGACGCCGAGATGGCGCTGCGCAACGCCCGTGACGTCTACACGCGGCGGCAGGAGGGTGTGTCCATCTGGGTCGTGCCCGCCGCCTCGATCACGGCCAGCAGCCCGGACGAGAAGGACTCCTTCTTCGACCCGGCGGGCGACAAGGTCTACCGGCATCCGACGTTCTACGACATCCCCGACGAGGTGCGTCACCTGTGATCGGCACCTGGGACGACCGTTCCACCGCTGCGACGCCGCTGGCGCCGCTGGTCGAGTACACCCTCGGGCTCGGTGACGACGCCCTGGTGCTCGCGCAGCGGCTGGGGGAGTGGATCGCGTCCGGGCCGCAGATCGAGGAGGACATGGCTCTGGCCAACATCGGCCTCGACCTGCTCGGGCAGGCTCGCGCCCTGCTCTCGTACGCGGGCGAGCTGGAGGGTGCCGGCCGGGACGAGGACGCGCTGGCGTACCTGCGCGACGAGCGCGACTTCCGCAACCTGCAGATCGTGGAGCGCCCGAACGGCGACTTCGCCGTGACGGTGGCCCGTCAACTGGCGTTCGCCGCCTACCAGTACGAGCTGTACGAGCGGCTGAAGACCAGCGCGGACGCCACGCTTGCCGCCATCGCGGCCAAGGCGGTCAAGGAAGTCACCTATCACCGCGACCACGCCACCCAGTGGATGCTTCGTCTCGGCGACGGCACGGACGAGAGCCACCGCCGCATGCAGGCGGGCCTGGAGTCGATCTGGCCCTACGTCGGCGAGATGTTCGACGCGGAGCCGGCCGTTGCCGAGCTGGCCACGTCCGGAGTGGCGGTCGACCCCACATCCTTGGGCGAGCCCTGGGCCGCGTACGTCGACGGCGTGGTCGCCGAAGCGACACTGGAGCTGCCGGAGCCAACGTTCCACGGTCGCGGTGGACGCCACGGCCTCCACACCGAGGCCATGGGCTTCCTGCTCGCCGAGATGCAGCACCTGCACCGTGCCCACCCGGGGGCGACATGGTGACCGCCACGCTCGCCACCGACGCCCGCGCCCTCGTCGCGACGGTGCCCGACCCAGAGCTGCCCGTCGTCACGATCGAGGACCTCGGAGTCCTGCGCGACGTACGGGTCGAGGATGACGGGCACCTGGTGGTCGAGATCACGCCCACCTACTCCGGCTGCCCGGCCATGGAGGCAATCCGCGCCGACGTGCTGGCCCGGCTACGTGCGCACGGTTTCGACGACGCCGAGGTGCGCCTCGTCCTGTCGCCGGCCTGGACGACCGACTGGATCACCGACGCCGGCCGCGCCGCGCTCCGCGAGTTCGGTATCGCCCCGCCGCACCCGGTCGATCATGCGACTCCCGCGCGACACGCCGTGGTGCTGACCCTGTCGGTCCGATGCCCACACTGCGAGTCGCCCGACACGCGGGAGGTCAGCCGGTTCGGCTCGACCGCGTGCAAGTCGCTGTGGACGTGCCGGTCCTGTCTCGAACCGTTCGACCACGTCAAGGCGCTCTGAATGACCACTGATGTCGCCGCACCCAAGACAGGTCGGCACTCGGTCTTCCATCGGCTGCGGGTCTCGTCCGTCGAGCGGCTGACCGACGACGCCGTGGCTGTCACGTTCGACGTGCCGCCGGGGCTGAGCGATGAGTACCGCTTCGCCGCCGGCCAGCACGTCAACGTCTCGGTTCCGGGCGGCGACGAGGTCCGGCGCAGCTACTCGATCTGTGCTCCTGCCGGATCGGGCCGGCTGCAGATCGCGGTCAAGCGAATTCCCGACGGCACGTTCTCGTCGTACGCGCTGTCGACCCTGGCCCCCGGCGACGAGCTCGACGTCATGACTCCGGCCGGCCGGTTCACACCGCGGCTGGACCCTGCCAACGCCAAGCACTACGTGGCGATCGCCGCCGGCAGCGGCATCACGCCGGTCATGTCCATCGTCGCGACGCTTCTCGACGAGGAACCGGCCAGCAGGGTCACGCTGATCTACGGCAACCGGACCAGCCGGTCGGTGATGTTCCTCGACGAGCTGGCCGACCTGAAGGACCTGCACCCGTCGCGCCTGCACCTCCTGCACGTCCTCTCGCGCGAGGAGCAGGAGACCGAGCTGCTGTCGGGGCGGATCGACGAGGACCGGCTCGAGCGATTCCTCGCCACGCTCATTCCGCCCGACTCGGTCGACGAGTGGTATCTGTGCGGGCCGCTCCCGCTGGTCACGACGGCGCGGGAGGTCCTGCTGCGAAACGGCGTGGACCGTTCCCACGTCCACTCGGAGCTGTTCCACGTCGGTGACCTGCCGCCACGCCCGGCAGCCGGCACCCAGGCGCCCGGCGCTGCCACAGCGGTCAGCGAGGTCACCGTCGTCCTGGACGGACGTCGGAGCACCGTCGAGATCGCCGACCCGGACGAGACCGTGCTCGAGGCGGTTCTACGGGTGCGCAACGACGCCCCGTTCGCCTGTAAGGGTGGGGTGTGCGGCACCTGCCGGGCGAAGCTTCTCGACGGCAGGGTCGAGATGGAGCGCAACTTCGCACTGGAGGACGACGAGGTCGACGCCGGATACGTCCTGACCTGCCAGTCACACCCGTCGACGCCGAAGGTGTCGCTCGACTACGACGCGTGACCGCGCGGAGCGACCTCGACGGGCGAAGGCGGCACTTCCGCCCGATACAGCAGGCGCGGCGCGCTGCGGGCGGCGTCGATCGCCGGCACGCAGGTGAGCAGCACGATGCCGAGCACACCGACGGCGAACCCACTCCGGCCGAGCCCGAGCACCGGCCACATCACGCCTCCGACGAGCGTGACCACGGCGACCACCGCGACGTAGTCGGGCGCATCGAGGATCCACTTCGGCACCCGGTCGGCCGCGACGCACACGACCCCGACGACGGCACCCAGCACCGGCCCGGCCAGCAGACCTGCGAGGGTGCCGATCAGCACGATCCGCATCCCGTCGATATTCGCGTCGACCAGAGCCGCGGCCGGAAGGCCACCGATGACGGCCGCAAGAGTTCCCCACGCCGGGCCGTGGGTGAAGCCCCAGCGAGCGAAGCGGCCGATGGTCCCCCGTAGGACCATGACTCAAGAATGCCTCGTCACGACCCGTCTTCGCAGGTTATTACGCGTGTCGAAACCGATCTGTGACCGGATGTGCAGGTTCTGGTCAATGCTGGTCACCGAGGCACTCGGGTGCGTCCGAAAGCTGTCCGGTTGGATGGCCGATTGTGGAACTGACTGCCGACGCCCTGCTCCTCGACCTGGACGGGACGCTGATCGACTCGACGCCGGCGATCGAGCGGTCCTGGCTGACCTGGGCGGGGGAGTACGGCGTCGACCCGCAGCAGCTCCGAAGCGCGCACGGGCGGCCGACCGCGGAGATCGTCGCATCCCTGCTCCCGGCCACCGACGTCCCCGCAGCAGTTGCGCGCCTCGACGGCATGGAGCTCGAGGACGTCGAAGGCGTGCGGGCACTGCCCGGGGCCGTCGAGCTGCTGGGGGCGTTGCCACCCGGCCGGTGGGCCGTCGTCACCTCCTGCGGTGCCGCCTTGGCCGCCGCACGGATGGGTGCCGCCGGCCTGCCTCACGTGCCCGTCCTCGTGACCGTCGACGACGTCAGCCGCGGCAAGCCCGACCCGGAGCCATACCTTGCCGGCGCGGCCCGGCTCGGCTTCGAGCCGGACCGGTGCGTCGTGCTCGAGGACGCGCCCAGCGGGATCGCGGCTGCCCGGGCGGCCGAAATGCGCGTGATCGCCGTCACGACGACCCACGCCGAGGACGAGCTCGACGCCGACCTGATCGTCGCCACGCCGGCCCGCCTGAGGATCGACGGGAACGGCCCGCTCGTCGTTTCTGCCCTCGCCTGAGGACGTGTCCCGGCTCGCCGGTCGGAACCCGTCAGTAGGCTGCAGACGAGGACGCACCGACGGGAGGCGCAGGCGTGACCGTGACGGAGAACAGAGCCGGCTCCGAGACCGACGCAGGTCCGCAGATCGAGTTCCGCAGCGACGTCACAGTCGAGCTCGTACGGTCCAGCGCGCACGACTCCGACGTCCTGTTCGCCGCCCGCGTGTCCACGAAGGGCGAGCAGTCACTCGAGGACGTCGAGGCCGATGCCAGTCGCTCGAAGGGCCTCATCGGTTTTCTGATGCGGGACCGACACGGATCGCCATTCGAGCAGAATTCGATGACGTTCTATGTGCACGCCCCGATCTTTGTCTTCCGCGAACACATGCGACACCGAATCGCGAGTTACAACGAAGAGAGCGGGAGATACCGCGAACTGCGGCCCGTCTTCTACGTCCCGGGGCCGGACCGCAAGTTGGTGCAGGAGGGCAAGCCCGGCCACTACCAGTTCGTCGACGGCACGCCCGAGCAGCACGCGCTCGTCGAGGCCGAGACCCGTCGGGTCTGCACCGAGGCGTACGCCGCGTACCAGCGGATGCTCGCGGCCGGGGTCGCGCGGGAGGTGGCTCGGATCGTGCTGCCGTTGACGATCTACTCGTCGATGTACGTCACGTTCAACGCTCGCTCGCTGATGAACTTCCTGTCGCTGCGCACAAAGCGCGAGGACTCCCGCTTCCCGTCGTTCCCGCAGCGAGAGATCGAGATGGTGGCCGAGAAGATGGAGGCCGAGTGGGCGCGGCTGATGCCGGTGACCCATGCGGCGTTCGACGCGAACGGGCGGGTCGCTCCCTGAGACCACCGGGTAGCCTTCCGACCATGGCCGATGACCTTGTAGCGCTCTCCGCAGCACCCTTCGGACGCGTCCTGACCGCCATGGTCACGCCGTTCCGCGACGACGGCAGCCTAGACCTCGACGGCGCCGCGCAGCTGGCCGCGCACCTGGTCGACGAGGGCTGCGACGGCCTGGTCCTCAGCGGCACCACCGGCGAGAGTCCGACCACTTCGGACTCGGAGAAGGAGCGGCTGCTTCGGGCCGTCCTCGACGCCGTCGGCGACCGGGCGACCGTGGTCGCCGGTGCGGGAACATACGACACGCACCACACGATCGAGTTGGTCCGCCAGGCGGAGAAGACCGGCGCGCACGGTTTGCTCATCGTCACGCCGTTCTACAGCAAGCCACCGCAGGAAGGGCTCTTCCGCCACTTCATGGCGGTGGCCGACTCCACCGGGCTGCCGGTCATGCTCTACGACATCCCGGCCCGCACCGGCGTCCCGATCGCGACCGACACCCTGGTCCGCCTCGCCGAGCACGACCGCATCGTGGCGGTCAAGGACGCCAAGGGCGACCTGTTCGCCGCCTCCGAGGTGCTCGCGCGAACCGACCTTGCGTTCTACTCCGGCGACGACGCGCTCAACCTCGCCCATCTGACCCAGGGGGCGGCCGGCGTCGTCAGCGTGGTCGCCCACGTCGCCGCGGCCCGCTATGCCCGGATGATCCGGGCGGTCGGCACCGGAGACCTGACCGAGGCGATCAGGCTGCACCGTGAGCTCCTGCCGGCGGTCCGCGCGATCATGACCCGGACCCAGGGGGCGATCATGGCCAAGGCCGCGTCGCAGCTCACCGGTGTGCTGAGCAGCCGGGCGATGCGCTCCCCGCTCATCGAGGCAACGGACGCGCAGGTCGCCGAATTGCGAGCCGACCTCATGGAGGCTGGCCTGCTGTGAGCCATCCCCACCCGGAGCTGACCACCCCGCCTCCGTTGGCCGAGGGTGGCCTGCGCATCGTCCCTCTGGGTGGGCTCGGCGAAATCGGCCGCAACATGACCGTCTTCGAGCATTCCGGCCGCCTTCTGGTGGTCGACTGCGGCGTGCTCTTCCCGGAGGACCACCAGCCCGGGGTCGACCTGATCCTGCCCGACTTCGACTACGTCAGGGGCCGCCTCGACCAGATCGAGGCGGTCGTTCTCACCCACGGGCACGAGGACCACATCGGGGCCGTGCCCTTCCTGCTCCGCGAGAAGTCCGACATCCCGCTCGTCGGGTCACGGCTCACGCTGGCGCTCGTCGAGGCGAAGCTCACCGAACACCGCATCGATGCCTACCAGCTCGAGGTGCAGGAGGGCCAGACCGAGCGGTTCGGCCCCTTCGAGGTCGAGTTCGTCGCCGTCAACCACTCGATCCCTGACGCACTGGCGCTGGCCATCCGGACGACCGCGGGTGTCGTGCTGCACACCGGCGACTTCAAGTTGGACCAGTTGCCACTCGACGGGCGGCTTACCGACCTCAACGCCTTCGCGCGTCTCGGCGACGCCGGCGTCGACCTGTTCATGGTCGACTCCACCAACGCCGAGGTGCCCGGCTACAACGCACACGAGCGAGACATCGCGCCGGTTCTCGACCGGGTCTTCGAACAGGCGCCACGGCGGATCGTCGTCGCCTCGTTCGCCAGCCATGTGCACCGTGTCCAGCAGGTGCTCGACGTCGCTGTGGCGCACCGCCGCAAGGTGGCGTTCGTGGGCCGGTCGATGGTGCGCAACATGGGGATCGCCCGCGACCTTGGCTACCTCGACATCCCGGGCGGAACCGTGGTCGACCTCAAGAGCCTCGACGACCTCCCGCCGGAGGAGGTCGTGCTCATGTCGACCGGCTCGCAGGGCGAGCCGATGGCGGCCCTGTCCCGGATGGCCAACCGCGACCATCCGGCGATCAGCATCGAGCCGGGCGACGTCGTCGTGCTGGCCTCGTCCCTGATCCCCGGCAACGAGAACGCCGTTTCACGGGTGATCAACGGCCTGACCCGCTGGGGTGCGACGGTCGTGCACAAGGGCAATGCAATGGTGCACACGTCGGGTCACGCGAGCGCGGGTGAACTGCTCTACGCGTACAACGTGGTGAAGCCGCGCAACGTCATGCCGATCCACGGCGAGACGCGCCACCTGCACGCCAACGCGGCGGTCGCCGTCAGCGCCGGAGTGCCGCGCAAGCAGGTGGTGCTCGCCGAGGACGGCGTCGTGGTGGACCTCGCGTCGGGCCTCGCGCGCGTGGTGGGTGCCGTGCCGTGCGGCTACGTGTACGTCGACGGGTCCAATGTCGGTGGCGTCGCAGAGGCGTCGCTCAAGGACCGCCGGATCCTGGGCGAGGAGGGATTCATCTCGGTCGTGGTCGTCGTCGACTCCGTCACCGGCAAAGTCACGGGTGGCCCCGAGATCCACGCCCGCGGTTTCGCCGAGGACGACAGCGTGTTCGACGAGATCCGGCCCCAGGTCGCCGATGCGCTCGAGCAGGCGGTTGCCGGCGGGGGAGCCGACACCTACCAGCTCCAGCAGACGATCCGCCGCACGATCGGACGCTGGGTGAGCGCGCGGTACCGTCGGCGCCCCATGATCATCCCGGTTGTCGTCGAGTCCTGACGCTCGGGCGACGCGCCACGCCGGTGCGCGTGTGACACGAGGTACTGGAGTGTTTCGCGGGTAGCCTTCCGATCATGGCGACCCGTACGTCCACCACGACTCGATCGCGCAGGTCAGCGCCGACGGCGGCCAAGGGAGCGACCGGGCGGACACCGACCCGGCGCACGCCTGCGAAGCGCCCGCCGGGGCGTCCGCCGGCCAGGAGCAGGCCGGCGCTTGCGACGTTGCTCGCCCGCGGTCTGGGGCGCCTGTTCGAGGCGGTCTGGATGGGCCTTGCCCATCTGGTCGGAGGCACGGTGCGCCGGCTCGGGTCGACCGCGCGCGAGCTGGAGCCGGAGTTTCGGCGCGACGGCCTGGGGCTGGGCCTGGTCGGCGCCGCCATCGTCATCGCGGCCTCGGTGTGGTGGAACATCGACGGAGGCGTGGCCGAGTTCGTCCGGTCGGTCGTGACCGGCGCGGTCGGTGCGGGCGCTGTGGTGGTGCCGCTGCTCCTGGTCCTGCTCGCCTGGCGAACGCTGCGTCATCCCGACCGCAACGGACCCGGTGGGCGGCAGATGGTCGGCTGGACGGCGCTGGGCCTCGGAGCACTGGGGCTGGTGCACGTCGCCGCCGGGATGCCCCGCCCGGTCGACGAGGCCGCGATGCAGAGCGCCGGCGGAGCGATCGGCTTCGTGGCTTCGACCATTCCGGCCGACCTGCTGACGGTGTGGGTTGCGACTCCGCTGCTCGTTCTGCTGGGCATGTTCGGCCTGCTCGCCGTCACCGGAACGCCGCTGCATGACCTGCCCGACCGGGCGCGTGCGTTCCGCGACTGGCTGTCCGGAACCTCGCCGACGGCCGAAGGCGAGGAAGGCGACGGCGAGCCCGCTCCGCGCCGGCGGTTCAGCCTGCGGCGGGCCGTCGGCGCCGAGGTCGTGCCGGAGGACCAGAAGCCGTACGACAGCCCCCTGCTGCGCGAACGCGCGGCCGCACGCCGGCTCGCCGCGCAGTCCCGCGGCGAGGGCGATGCGACCAGCGTCGTACCGACGGCCACGCAGCCCGACGAGCCCGCGCCCGAGCCGCCGCCGCACACGCCGTTGCCCCAGCGCGTCGAGCAGCTCGCCCTGTCCGGCGACATCACCTACACGCTCCCGTCCAGCGACGCGCTTCGCCAGGGAAGCCCGCACCGGGCTCGCTCGGCCGCCTCGGATGAAGTCGTCACCGCGCTGACCGAGGTTCTCGAGCAGTTCGAGATCGATGCGCAGGTCACCGGCTACACCCGAGGGCCGACGGTCACCCGGTACGAGGTCGAGCTGGGCAACGCGGTCAAGGTCGAGCGCGTGGTCGGGCTGTCGAAGAACATCTCGTACGCCGTGGCCAGCGCCGAAGTGCGGATCCTCTCGCCGATCCCGGGTAAGTCAGCGATCGGCATCGAGATCCCGAACACCGACAAGGAAACCGTCAGCCTGGGCGACGTGCTGCGGGCGCCGGTCGCCCGCAAGGACCACCATCCGATGGTCGTCGGCCTCGGCAAGGACGTGGAGGGCGGCTTCGTTGTCGCCAACCTGGCGAAGATGCCGCACATCCTGATCGCGGGCGCGACCGGATCGGGCAAGTCGAGCTGCCTCAACTCGCTGATCACGTCGGTTCTCATGCGCTCGACCCCCGACGAGGTGCGGATGATCCTGGTGGACCCCAAACGGGTCGAGCTGACGGCGTACGACGGCATCCCGCACCTGATCACGCCGATCATCACGCATCCGAAGAGGGCTGCCGAGGCGCTGCAGTGGGTCGTGCGCGAGATGGACATGCGCTACGACGACCTCGCGCACTTCGGCTTCCGGCACCTCGACGACTTCAACAAGGCGGCCCGGTCCGGCCGGCTCAAGCCGCCGCCGGGCAGCGAGCGCACGATCGCGCCGTACCCGTACCTTCTCGTCATCGTCGACGAGCTGGCCGACCTGATGATGGTCGCGCCCCGCGACGTGGAGGACGCGATCGTGCGGATCACCCAGCTCGCCCGGGCCGCGGGGATCCACCTGGTGCTGGCGACCCAACGGCCGTCGGTCGACGTGGTCACCGGTCTGATCAAGGCCAACGTGCCGTCCCGGCTGGCGTTCGCGACGTCTTCGCTGGCCGACTCGCGGGTGATCCTGGACCAGAACGGCGCGGAGAAGCTGGTCGGGCAGGGCGACGGCCTTTTTCTGCCGATGGGCGCGAGCAAGCCGGTGCGCATCCAGGGCGCCTGGGTCACCGAATCGGAGATCCACGCCGTCGTCCGGCACTGCAAGAGCCAGCTCCAGCCGTCGTACCGCGAGGACGTCACCGCGCCCGTGGCGGCCCGGCGCGAGGTCGACGAGGACATCGGCGACGACCTCGACCTGCTGTGCCAGGCGGCCGAGCTGGTGATCACCACGCAGTTCGGCTCGACCTCGATGCTCCAGCGCAAGCTGCGTGTCGGTTTCGCGAAGGCGGGACGGCTGATGGACCTGATGGAAAGCCGGGGCATCGTCGGCCCGTCTGAGGGATCAAAGGCGCGCGACGTGCTGATCAAGCCGGACGAGCTCGACGAGGTCGTAGACGCCCTACGCGGCGGGTGATGGCGCGGGTGGCCGGCGGGGAAGGCTGTCTGATGTGGCGCACGCACGGGTCGGGATCTCGGGGTGGAGGTACCCGCCCTGGCGCGGCGTCTTCTACCCGTCCGGGCTCGCCCAGCGCCGTGAACTGGAGTACGTCGCGGCACGGCTGTCCACCGTAGAGATCAACGGGTCGTTCTACTCGCTGCAGCGGCCGTCCAGCTTCCGGAGCTGGTACGCGCAGACCCCGGACGACTTCGTCTTCGCGGTCAAGGGTGCGCGCTTCATCACCCACATGAAGAAGCTGGCCGACGTGCAGACTCCGCTGGCCAACTTCTTCGGCTCCGGTGTGCTCGCCCTGGAGCACAAGCTCGGCCCGGTGCTGTGGCAGCTGCCGCCGATGCTGCCGTTCGACGCCGGCCGGTTGGAGGCGTTCTTCGAGCAGCTGCCCCGGAGCACGACCGCGGCCGCGCGGGTGGCGGAGGGCCACGACGCACGCCTGCGCGACGGCGCGTGGACCACGACGCAGGCCGATCGCCCGCTGCGGCACGCCGTCGAGGTTCGGCATGCCAGCTACCGGGAGGCCGCATTCGTGGAGCTGCTGCGGCGGCACGACATTGCCCTGGTCGTGGCGGACACGGCCGGCAAATGGCCGTACATGGAGGACCTCACCTCGGACTTCGTGTACGTGAGGCTGCACGGCGACCAGGAGCTCTACGTCAGCGGATACGACGACCGCTCTCTCGACTCGTGGGCCGCGAAGGTGCGTTCGTGGGTCGCCGGCGGACGTGACGTCTACGTCTACTTCGACAACGACGTGAAGGTCCGCGCCCCGGTCGACGCGATCGCGCTGGCGCAGCGGCTGCGCGAGGTCGCACCCACGACGTGACGACGGGTACCCGGCGCGCGGAAACACCGGATACCCGCCGTGGTCGAACGTCGATCGCTGGTCAGCCCTCCCGGGGCACCTGCCCGCGCCAGGCACCCGTCTCGGTGCCGCGCGACTCGATGAACTCCTTGAAGTTCTTCATGTCACGCTCCGCGGCCCTGGAGACGACGCCGGTCTTCTCGCCGACGGTCTCGACGAAGCCCGACGGGTCCATATCCAGTTGGAGCATGACCCGGGTCGTCGAGTCGTCGATCTTGTGGAAGGTGACCACGCCGGCCTGGTCGACCTCGCCGGTGGAGCGCCAGGCGATCCGGTCGTCGGGAGTCTGCTCGGTGATCTCGGCGTCGAACTCGCGTTCGACTCCGCCGATCTTGACCTTCCAGCGCAGATGCCGGTCGTCGAGCTGTTGCACCGATTCGACGTCGGCCATGAACTTCGGGAACTCCTCGAACTGGGTCCACTGGTCGTAGGCCGTCCTGATCGGAACGTGCACGTCAACGGACTTCTCTGCGGTTGCCATCAGCGCTCCTCTCTTGGCGTCCTGACCCCGTGCACGTACCCGTCGGCCCGAGCCCGAAACGACCACCGCCGAATGCACAGAAGGCATCGACGTGCGAGGCTTCCGGAACATGAGCCCGAACTCGGTCGCCATCGTGACGCTGGGCTGCGCCCGCAACGAGGTGGACTCCGAGGAGCTCGCCGGGCGGCTGCACGAGGACGGCTTCCGGCTGGTCGACGACCCGGCCGCTGCCGAGACCGTCCTCGTCAACACCTGCGGCTTCGTCGAGCAGGCGAAGAAGGACTCCGTCGACTCGCTGCTCGCCGCGGCCGACCTCAAGTCGGGCGGGTCAACCCGGTCGGTGGTGGCCGTCGGGTGCCTCGCCGAGCGCTACGGAGCCGAGCTGGCGGCCGAACTCCCGGAGGCCGACGCCGTCCTCGGGTTCGACGACTACGACGACATCGGCGCACGGCTGCGAGCCGTCCTAGGCGGAGCACGGCACGCGTCTCACACGCCGCGGGACCGACGCCGCCTGTTGCCGCTGGCTCCCGCGGCCCGGCAGCCGGCCGTGGACCTGCCGCCCGGTGTGGCGCCGGCCTCCGGTCCGCGGGCCGTACGGCACCGGCTCGACGGCGGGCCGGTGGCTCCGCTGAAGCTGGCCAGCGGCTGCGACCGGCGATGCACGTTCTGCGCCATCCCCAGCTTCCGCGGCGCGTTCGTCTCACGGCGTCCCGCCGACCTGCTGACCGAGGCACGGTGGCTGGCCGGTCAAGGCGTGCGGGAGCTCTTCCTGGTCAGCGAGAACTCCACGTCGTACGGCAAGGACCTGGGCGACCTGCGGCTGCTGGAGACGCTGCTGCCGGAGCTGGCCGGCGTCGACGGGATCGGGCGCGTGCGGGTGTCGTACCTCCAGCCGGCCGAGATGCGCCCGTCGCTGGTCGAGGCGCTCGCAGGCACCGATGGCGTCGCTCCGTACTTCGACCTCTCCTTCCAGCACGCCAGCGCACCCGTGCTGCGGCGGATGCGGCGGTTCGGGTCGCGCGATGCCTTCCTCGACCTGCTCGGCCAGGTCCGCGAGCTGGCACCCGCCGCGGGGGTCCGGTCCAATGTCATCGTCGGGTTTCCCGGTGAGACCGAAGGTGATCTCGCCGAGCTGGAGTCCTTCCTCGAGCAGGCAAGGCTGGACGTCGTCGGAGTGTTCGGCTACTCCGACGAGGACGGCACCGAGGCCGCCACCTTCGAGGGGAAGCTCCCGCCTGACGAGGTGGCCGACCGGGTCGATCGGGTGTCGGCCCTGGTCGACGCGCTGGTCACGGAGCGGGCCGAGGATCGCATCGGGGAGTGGGTGGATGTTCTGGTCGAGTCCGTCGACGGTGACAGGGTCGAGGGACGCGCCGCACACCAGGGCCCCGAGGTCGACGGGACGACCACCGTGCGCGGTGCGCGGGCCCGGGTCGGTGACGTTCTTCGGGCCCGGGTCACCGCGACCGACGGCGCCGACCTGGTCGCCGACAAGACCTGACAGCGACCCACCCGGCGCCCCGTACGCTGAGCGCGTGCCCGTCCCCGAGCCACCGGAGCCGCGGCCCAGCGCGTGGAACGTGGCCAACGGCCTGACCGTCCTGCGGCTGTTCATGGTGCCGCTCCTGGGCTGGTTGCTTCTGCGCGAGGACGGCACTGACGAGCTGTCCCGGGTGGGCGCCTTCCTGACGTTCTCGGTCGCCCTGGTGACGGATCGGGTGGACGGCGAGCTCGCCCGCCGGTGGGGCATGGTCACCGACTTCGGCAAGATCGCGGACCCGATCGCGGACAAGGCCCTGACCGGGACCGCGTTCGTGGGGCTGTCGCTGCTGGGTGAGCTGCCGTGGTGGGTGACAGTGGTCGTGCTCGTACGCGAGCTCGGCATCACCGCCCTGCGCCTGGTCGTCATCCGGCACGGCGTGCTGCCGGCCGGCCGGGGCGGAAAGGTCAAGACCGCCCTGCAGGGGCTGGCGCTCGGGCTGTACCTGCTGCCGCTTCCGGATGCCTGGCACCCGGTCGAGGTCGCCGCGATGGCCCTGGCGGTGGCGGTGACGCTGGTCACCGGTCTGGACTACGTCGCGCAGGCCGTCCGGTTGCGGCGCGGCAGCGAACGCACGGCCGCCAAGCGCGCGCGCCGGGCCGGAACATGACGCCGCGCGAGCGTGGAGCCGTGGCGCTGGTGCTCGTCGGCGACGAGCTTCTGGCCGGCCACGTGAGCGACACAAACGGTCCATGGCTCGGCCGCCGGCTCGCCGAGGCAGGTCTCGGGGTCGTCTCGTCGACGTTGGTGCCGGACCAGGCCGACGCCGTCGTGCGGGCTGTGGAGCGCGCCCTGGCCGACGCACCGGCAGTGGTCGTCACCGGCGGGCTGGGTAGGACGAGCGACGACCAGACCCGCCCGGCGTTGGCTCAGCTGGGACACGGGCGGCCGATGCGTCCGCTCCGCAACGGCTGGGGTTCGGAGGACGGGGTGCGGCTGGACCTGGCGCAGGGAACCGTGTACGCGGTACCCGGGGTGCCGGCCGAGA